>JBFJPA010000071.1:0-12513 GCA_041617355.1 Longimicrobiales bacterium | reverse complement strand
GCAACATCATTCCCGGAATGGGTCGGCCTCGCGAATCACGGCGCACGGTGGCCGCGCCGGCACGGCCGGCGAGGACGGAATCGAATTCCAGTTCCAGGCCGCTCAACGCCGCACCGTCGTAGTCGACGGCGCCGAGAATGTGGGCGGCGAGACCCGCGTGCGGATAGAACCGCTGCAACACGGGCGTGAAATGAACGCCTCGCACATCACGCAACGCGTCGCGCACGGTCTGATCATGTCTGCCCGGAAGAACGACCCACGCTTCCTTTGGATCCACGGCTCGCTTCGCCGTGCGCAACGGCACGCCCACTTGCGCCCGCAGCAGCTTTACGAGGCGCTCGCGGTCCCCCTCGCGCACCTCGCGTGGAGCGATCGCGACCTGAAACGTCTCGCGGCTGGCTGCGAGTGGAACACCGTTGCGGTCGTAGATCGTGCCGCGTGGCGCGGGCAGCGTCATCGTCTGGACGTGCTGCCTCGTGGCCTGCTCGTCCCAATGTCCGGCCTGGACGACCTCGAGAATCACGATGCGCAACGCGACCGCGACGGCGAACGTGAGAAGACCGGCGAGAAGTGCCCTGCGCCGGCCCGCACCCACACCGTTCCGCCCCCGCCGCGCCGTGCGCATCATGACCCTGCGCCGACCGCGAGACTGCCGACTCGATCACCCCGCCGGGACGGCGCGGGCCGACGGAGCATGATCAGGTCATCCGCCGTGGGAACGACCAGGCCGAGCCGCGACTCCGCGACCGTTCGGATTCGGGCACGCCCCTCCAGAACCTGGATCCGCGCCGACAGACCCGCGCGATCCGACTCCGCGACGGCGCGCGTCGACCGCGTGTCATCCAGCGCACGCAGCATTTCCAGTGCTCGACTCTGCCGCCAGATCACCAGCGTCAGCGACGCCAACAGAGCGGCGAATGCCAGTGCCAGTCGAATCGTACCCTGCCCTCGCATCAGGCCGCCTTCCGCCACGCGCGCAGCTTCGCACTACGCGCCCGCGGATTACGTTCGACCTCAGAATCCGTCGCCATGACCACGCGCCGGGTCAACGTCTCACCCAGCGCTCGACCCCGGCACCGGCAAACCGGCAGGCCCGGAGGACACACACACTCACGGCTCCATTCGCGGAACGCTTCCTTCACACGTCGGTCCTCCAGCGAGTGGTACGAGATCACAGCCAGTACGCCGTCCGTGGCCAGCCCATCACGAAGCGTCGGTAGGGCCCGCTCCAGCGACGACAACTCGTCATTCACGGCAATGCGCAACGCCTGAAAAATCCTCGCCTTGTCCTGCGCGCTCTGTCGGGGCCCGAGCGCACGCGTCATCGCGCCCACGAGATCGTCGCTCGTCTCGAACGGTCGCTCCACCCGCCGCCGCACGATCTCCGACGCCAGACGGCGCGACCGGCGCTCTTCGCCGTACTCGCGAAACAACTCCGCGAGCTCCGTCTCGTTCAGTTCGTTCAGTAGATCCGCCGCTCGACGGCCACCCGCGGCGCCCGCCATCCGCATGTCCAACACAACGCCCGGCCGGAAGGAAAACCCCCGCTCTCCCGCGTCGACCTGACGCGATGACACGCCAAGATCCAGCAGTGCACCCGCGAGCGGCTCGTCGATGCGTGCCGCAACGTCGGCATAGTCCCCGGCTTCCAGCCGCACCCGATCACCGAACCGCGCCAACCGCGTGGACGCCTCGCGCAACGCCTCGGCATCCCGATCCGCCCCGATCAGCTTCACTCCGTCCCAGGCGAGCAGCGCTTCCGCATGGCCACCGCCCCCAACGGTGCCATCGAAGAACACGCCGCCTCGCCCGGGATCGAGCAATGCAACCACCTCCGCCTGCAGGACGGGAACGTGATACGCATCGGACACGCGCTCACCGGAACAGCTGCGGCGCGTACTGATCGAACTGTCCAGCGTCGCGCCGCGCACCCTCGAATAGCGCCGGGTTCCACAACTCCACCCGGTCGATCACACCCACCAACGTCACCTGTCCATCCAGCTGCGCCGTCTCCTTCAGTCGCGCGGGAATCAGGATCCGACCTTGCGCGTCCGGCGAAACTTCCACGGCGTCCGACATCACGGACAGCACATACATGCGCGCATCGGGATTCTTCGACTGCAGCTCCGACAGGCGGCGCTCCACCTCCATCCAGGTTGTTTCGGGGTACAGCGTCAACGCGGGCGGAAACGCGGGGTACAACACGAAGCGCTGGTCAGCCGCTTCGCGCCGGAAGGCGGCCGGAAGGCTGACACGCCCCTTGTCGTCCAAGGCATGCGTGTAGCTGCCGACGAACTTGACCCCCCGCATCGGGGAGCTCGCTGCATCCATGAACCCTCGCCGGATGGGACCGCGCTGAACTCGTATGTGAATGGTCCCCCATCTGACCCCATTTCGGTGCACAAGCTACCCATCTGCCCCCACCTGGTCAAGAGTTTTCCCCGCCCCTTCCCCACCCTGACCCCCACGCCGCCGCGCCGTTTGCGCCTGACTCGACATCGCAGCCTGGCCGCGCTTCGGGGGAGCCCGCATGCGGTATCGGATGAACGACGAGGATGGGCCTGAACGGAAGGATGGCGAGCCGATCGAGGGTCGGGCGGTGAACTGCGCGTGATCCGTCCGGAGGAGTCGGCGCCGCAAAGGCACGGCGGGATGTGAAAGGGGCCGCGACGAACCGTCGCGGCCCCTTTCGATCGTCAGCGAGTCGCGTCGCTCAGCGGCCGCGCTTGATGAGCGCTTCCTGAATCGCGATGTAGTCGTTGACGTTGGACAGGAGCGTCTGGCGTGTGGACTCCTGCGCCTGGTAGCCGGCCGCGCCTTCGAGCAGCTGCTTGGCCCGCTGGAAGGTGGGCAGCGAGGCGCGCGCGGACTCGAGCGTGCTGGGGTTCTGCTGCTCGATTCCGATCTTGAGCAGCGCGAAGCCGTGGAAGAAGTTCGGCATCGCGCGAACCTGCGCCGTGGGCGCCAGCTCGGCGGCCAGCTCGTAGTACTTGATGGCCTCGCGGTGCTGATCGTTCTTGCCCTTCTGATTCCAGCCGTTGCCCGCGATGAAGTTGACCACCTCGTCGGCGGGCATCTCGTTGTTCTGCACGACGGCGCGAGCCGGCGCGGCCGCATCGTCGATGCGTCCTGCTTCGATCAGCCACACCATCTTCTGCTTGTTCACCGGTGCGCTCGGATCCGCAGCCTTGGCCTTGTCCAGGGCAGCCAGGGCGCCGCTCAGATCACCCTGCTCCTTCAGGCCCATCGCGTAAACCTGCCAGAGCGTCGCGTCCTGCGGGAACAACTGCGTCGCGCGTGCGCCCAAGGCGGTCGCCTCGGCCGTGTTGCCGAGCGACTGGTGCGCGACCAGCATGTTGCGCACGATCGCCGGATCCGTCGCGTCGCCCTTGGCGGTCAGAACCGGTTCGAAGTACGTGAGCGCCTTCTGGTAAAGCGTGCGCGCCTCTGCCGGCAGCTCGTTGCTCGCGCCCGCGTACTCGCGCTTCCGCTTCTCGGCGGCGTTGATCGCGAGCCCGCCCGCGTACGCCTGCAGGTCGATGTTGTCCTCGCCCGGCTTCATGCCTTCTTCGGTCACGCCCAGCGCGCCCTCGAAGTCACCGGCCTTGGCCATGTCCTGCGCGATCGTCAGACGCACGGCCTGGTCGCCAGGATTGAGGCTCAGGTACTCGTTGAAGTACTTCCGGCCCTCGGCCGTATTGCCCAACTCGGTCGAGATCAGGCCCGAGAACTTGAGCGCGTCCTGGTGGAGCGGATCCAGGTCGAGAACGCGCTGGAAGGTCTGGAGCGCCTCGGGCTTGCGATCGAGGTGATAGAGGACGGAGGCCTTTCCGTACAGCGCCGCCTTCGAGTTCCCGTCGATCTGCAGCGCCTTCTCGCAGTTGTCCAGCGCCTGCTGGTACTGCTGGCTCTGGATGTAGTCGTTGCAGTAGACGGTTTGCGCGAGCGCCTGCGTGTAGTTCTGGAAGCTCGTCGCGATCCGCTCAGCCGACTGCTTCGGGTCGCTGGAGTTGAAGTTCGGCACTTCGTAGATCGCGTTCGCCGCCGGGCTGATGATCTTGGACTCGATCGCCCCGGCGTCCGTGTACGCGCCGCACAATACGAGCTGAACGCCTTCCTGCGTCGCGAGCTGGCGTGCCTTGATGCACTGCGGCTCCGCGAGGTCCTCTTCCTTCAGGCCGTACTTCTTGAGGGCGTCGCGGAAGTCCTTTCCCTCGTACGACTGGTGCGTCACCATTTCGTTGATGAACTTGCGAAGTTCCTTCGCAACGTCCTTCCCGAAGTTGTCCTTCGCTCCGGCCTGCGGCGCGAAGTTCGCCACGAGCACCTTGTAGCGCTCACTGGCGTCTTGCGCGTCGGCGGGGGAAGCGCCAACGCCGAGGCTGGCACCGACCAGGGCGACGATTGCCGCAGCGGTCACGACTCGCGGGTGGCAGGTCTTGGGATCCATCTCCAGGGCTCTCCACTCCCGGGGTAACGGAAAAGAAACCGCGTGTGCGGCCTCGGTAACCACAACTTCGTCGAGGCAATACGCGTTCCAACCGGCGCCGGGGGCGCGCCGACGAACCGTGGTGCCTCTGTCAGGAATCTGCGCGATAAACGCTCTATTGTATCCAGCCTGACGGCATCGTGCAAGCTTCGGACCGGCCGCCGAGCGGAGCCGCACTCGATCGGATGGCGTTACACCCGGGACGGGCGAAGAGATCCACGAGTTGGGACGAACGGCGAGTGGTCGATGGACGTGAGGGCGGGACTGCCAGCGGCCGCCCCGGAGCGGGCGGCCGCGTGACGTCGTCGAAAGCGAAACACCGAATCAGCCGGCCGGTCGGTCCAGTTCTCTACGGTAGGGATCGGCGCGCAGCGAGCGGAGTGAGGCCGGCTCGGCGCGTCCACTCGAAGCGAGCAGCCGCTCGGTGAAGTCGAGCCGCTCCTCGAGCAGATCCATCCGGCGGCCGATGTGCTCCAGCAGTACCCGCAGCTGGGCGGACTCGCCGTCTTCGCTCGGCGGGCGGATCGCCGCGCTTCTCTCCTTGGCGATCGCCTCGAGCAGGTGACCCAGCTTCGACGTCACGGGCCGGAGAATCGCGACCGCGGCGATCGACAGGAACATGGCGATCGGAATCAATTCCTCCATGGAACGGCCTCCGGCGCTGGCGAATCAGGATCGGATGATGGTGTGAACCGCGCCGGCCCTACGGCCCGGCGATGAGACCGGTTTCGCATTGGGGCATCGGATCGGGCGTCGGCCTTGCCCGACTCGGGGTCCCGGCGAAATGGTAGCGGTCCCTCGTTCCGGAAGGACGCCGTGTTTCGCGATGACGCGCTGGTGGGAAAGACCATTCTCGTGACGGGCGGCGGCTCGGGCCTCGGCGAGAGCATGTCGCGCATGTTCGTGAGCCTGGGCGCTCAGATCGCCGTGCTCGGCCGGAACGAGCAGCGACTCGCCGACGCCCTGGGCCGCATCGATCCGACGGGGACCCGGTCCTTCGCGGTTCCCGCCGATGTGCGCGATGCACCGTCGGTCGATGAGGCCATCGCTCGCGTCATCGACCGGTTCGGCCGCATCGACGGCCTCGTCAACAATGCGGCCGGCAATTTCCTCGCGCCGACCGAGAGCCTGACTCCCAATGGCTTCGACGCGGTCGTCCGGACGGTTCTCCACGGGACGTTTCACTGCAGCGTCGCCGTGGGCAGGCACATGATCGAGGCCGGGGGCGGCGTCATGCTCAACATCGTGACGACGTACGCGTGGACGGGCTCCGCCTTCGTCGTGCCATCGGCCGCCGCCAAGGCCGGCGTGCTCGCCCTCACGCGCTCGCTCGCGGTCGAATGGGCGGACCGGGGGATCCGGGTCAATGCCATTGCGCCAGGCCCTTTCCCGACGGAAGGCGCCTTCTCGCGCCTGATGCCGACGCCGGAACTGGAGGCGGCCGCCCTCGCTCGCGTGCCGGCCGGGCGTTTCGGTGACCACGATGAGCTGAGCCGGCTGGCCGTCTTCCTGATCTCCGACGCGGCGCCCTACATCACGGGCGAGGTCGTCACGATCGACGGCGGGGAGTGGCTCGCCTCGGGCGGTCAGTTCAGCGGCATCCGCCTTCTCCCGGCCGAGGCCCGGCTCGCCCTCATGCGGCGAGGCCGTAAACGCTGACGCTCAGACGGACGCCATCGCCATCCGCAGGGCCGCAGTGAACGCCTGAAAATCGCGTTCGTTGTTGTAGACGTTCGGCGACACGCGGATGGCGCTGCCACGCAACGAAACGTGCACGTTGCGACCGGCCAGCGCTGCCTGGAGCCCCGCGATGTCGGCCCCCGCTGGCGCCCGCAGCCCGAACAGGTGTGAGCCTCGCCACTTGGCCTCCTCGGCCCGGAACCCAAGCTCGGCGGCCTCGGCGATGGCGGGCGCGGCAAGGTGTGCGCAGTATGCCTGGATCCGCTCCGCCTCCCAGGCCGCGACCAACTCGAGCGATGCGATCGCCATTGGCAGCAGAATGAAATTGCTGCGCTCGCCGACGTCGAAGCGGGCCGCACCCGGCTGGTAGGTGTCACGGTATTCGACGAGACCTTGGAAATCCTCGCTGTCACGCCTGCCGATCCACGTCTCTTCGAGGGGTTCGGCCTCGTCGAAGCGGGGACCGAGCCAGGCGAATCCGATTCCGTACGGGCCGAGCAGCCACTTGTAGGCCGCGCAGAAGACGGCGTCGGGGGCGATGCGTTGCACATCGAACGGCATGGCACCGACCGATTGCGTCGCATCGATCACGAAGACGGCGCCGTGCGTGCGAGCCTTTGCACCGATCTTGTCGAGGTCGAAGAGCGTGCCGTCGGTCCAGTGGACCTGTGGCAGGGCCACGAGGGACGTTCGCGCATCGATGGCCGCGAGCAATGCCTCGTTCCAACTCTCTGCCCGTCGCTCGCTGTCCGGCGGGGCGACGGTGACGACCTCGAGCCCCTGTCGAGCCGCGACCCGCCGCCAGGCGTAGACGTTGCTGGGGAACTGCTCTGCGGCGACGACGACACGGGACCCGGGCGGTAGCCGCAGGTTCGCGGCGACGATGGCCGCGCCGTAGGACACGGCCGGCACGATCGCGATCCGGTCGGCACGCTCGGCCCGGATCACGCGCGCGAACAGCGACCGGGCCCGATCGGCATCCGCGAAGAAGTCTCCCGCGGCAATGCCGGCCGGAACCGCCTTGCGGCGCAGGCCGGCAATACCGGCCTCCTGGGCCGCGATGGGCAGCGGGCCCATGTACGCACAGTTCAGGTAGTGCACGTCCTCCGGAATGGAGAACCGTTCGCGTTGACAGTCGAGTGGTGTCACGGGATCTCGAATCGCTTGACGTTGTTGTCGGGGTTGATGTCCAGCAGGATCTCGCGAGGATCGAGGCGGACTTCGGACGGACGCCGCTCCAGCTGGAACGTGACGGTCTGGCGCAACTCGGATGAGTCCAGCGTGCGCGTCTGTCCGTCCAGCTCGATCTCGACCGGCATCCACGCACGGCCCGTGCGAATCACTTCCACTTCGGCGATCCAGCCGTCACCGACGTGGCGCGCGCGCAGCTCACCGATCCCGTAGTCGAGCGTTTCGGTCGAGTGGATCCACTGGTCGAAGAACCAGCCCAGATCCGCACTGTGCACGGATTGCATGGCGCGCCGGAAATCGGACTCCGTCACGTGGCGCAGGCGGTTGGCTTCGAAGTAGCGGGCCAGACCGGTGCGAAAGTTCTGCTCTCCCATCATGTCACGCAGCATGCGCAGAACCAGTGACGGCTTCGTATACGTCATGGCGTTGTACGTCTGGAAGTCGCGGAACTCCGCCGCTGGCAGCGCGATCGGCTGTGCCAGGCCGCGCGTCTCGAAGCCGCGGATCTGATCCAGGGCCGAGCGCCACGAGGCGCGCAGGTCCGCGCCGTTGCGCTCGAAATACCAGTTGGTCAGGAAGGAGGCGAATCCCTCATCCAGCCAACCTTCGCGCCATTCGTTGTTGGCGAGGATGCCGTGCACGTACTGGTGCGCGACCTCGTGGACGATGAGGCCCTCGGACTCGGAGCCATCCATGACCAACATCGGGAATTCGGTGCCGCCGCCTTCGATGCGGTGGACGTTCGTCAGCTGCGGCCATGGATAGCGACCGAAGACGGATTCCATGAAGGCGAGCGCGTCGGCCGTGCGACGAACCACGACGCCGCCGGCCCAACCCGCGTCGCCCGGCTGGTAAAGCACGTGCAGCGCTGTGCCGTTCCACACGCCACCCTCGTAGATGTAGGCCGGCGATGTCGTCCAGGCGAAGTGATGCACGGAATCGGCGCGCCAGCGCACACGCTTTCGGTTCGCGTCGGGCTGGCCGTCGAGCAGACCGAGGGGCTCGGCCGGCGTCGTCGGATACGCGTCCCGCCGGTACACGGGCGCCGGACTGCCGGCCGCGCGCGCCCTCTCCCAGCCGGGGTCGCCATCCACGGGAATGCCGGTCGCCGCCACGACCTGGTCGGCCTCGATGTCGAGCGTCACGTCGTACGTGGCGAATTCTCCGTAGAATTCGCCCTGCGGCAGGAGCGGGCGAACCTGCCAGCCGCCGCGGTCATGCGGCGCAATGCGCGGATACCACTGTGCGAAATCGAAGTGACGGCCGCGCCGTCCCTGGCGGCGCGGCAGCGTGGACAGTCGCGCATCCCAATCCAGGATCAGCGTGACACGCCCGCCCGGCGACAACGGCGCGGGAAGCGGGATCGCGACAACACTCGAATCCGGCGCACCCGGGTAGACCGGCACGACGTCGACAGCGCCAACCTTCACCGTGCGCAATCGTTCGAACGCGTGATCGTTCGGTCCCAGATCCGCGAAGCGGCGATTGCCGAACTGGAGGTCCCGCGCAGCCCAGGCGCTGCCGGGCCGAAACGCATTCAGCTCCAGGTGGAACCAGAGCGTATCCAGCGCGGCGGGCGAGCGGTTCGTGTAGTGGAGCCGCGCGCGCGCCGTGAGCACGTCGCTCCCCTCTTCCAGCCTCGCCTCGATTCGGTAGTCGACGCCCTGTTGGAATCGCGTCGTGTCCGAAGGCACGTTCTGCGCGATGCCGACGGCGAGGACCAACCCGATGTGTGCCGCATTCATGCGATTCGATCCTGTCCGTGCCGCGCCGCGGCCCGCCCGCGACGACTCGAAACGTCAGAAGCCACCATGGCTCAACAAGTACGCTCGACGACCGCTACGAGATCCGTTCACCGCTGGCGGGGAGCGACCGGCATCGAATCCGGTGTGACGCCCGCCCGCAACAGCTCGTCGAGAAAGGCACGTTCTTTATCGTTCCCGGGATCGAAGTCGAGTCCGGCGCGAATTGCGGCGGCCGCACCGGACAGGTTGTCGAGAGCGACGCGCGCACGCGAGAGATTGAACCAGGCCGGTGCGAGCCCGCGGTCCGACCGGACCGCCTCCTGGTACGACGCCTCCGCCTCACCGGCGCGCCCATCCCGCAGTTGCAGGTTGCCGAGGTTGAACCAGGCAAGCGTTTCGCGCTCGTCGATGGCGAGGGCGTCGCGGTACGCGCGCTCCGCACCGACGGCATCACCGAACGCAGCCAGTGCGATGCCGAGATTGACGTGTGTGAGCGCGCGCCCGGGATCGGCAGCGACACTGCGGCGGTATGCGGACACGGCGGCCGCGAAATCGTTCGCAGCAGCGTGTGCGAGACCGACGTTCGCGAGAACGCTGGCATCCTCCGGCGCAACCTCCAGCGCCTTCGCGTAGGCAGCCAGCGCGTCATCAATGCGTCCGTCCTCGCTGGCACGGTCACCGAGAAAACCGAGCAGGACCGCCCAGCGATCTCGCACCTGCGTGTGTCGCTCGCCCAGCGAATCGAGCCGTTGCACGAGGAATCGGCGCACTCGCCGCTCTTTACCCGCAGCGAAATGAAGGGACGCGAGAGCCGCAGCGGCGATGTCTGGTTGTTCGAAACGCGCCAACGTCTCGAGCCGCGATCGCACCGACGCGCTCAGCCCTCCATCGGGCCGGAGGTGGTCCCGCAACAGCATGCCTACCACGAGGAACGTCGCGGCCTCGTGTTCGCCCGTATCCGCGTCCAGCAACTCGAGCAGTGTCTCGCGACCGGGTGCATCGCCGGCACGCAGCAACCGCTCGATGATGGGACGACGTGGCTTCAGCGTGCCCCAGCCCGCTCGGACCTGATCTTCGAGCGTGGTTGTCGTCACATCGGAATGGCACAGGCCGCACGCGACTTCCACACCGAGCGCGGAGTCCGCCGCCGGCCGCGGGACCGGGATGGTGTGATCCGAGCGTGCGTACCGGATGGCCGGCCCGACCTCCGGTTCTTGCAGGAACGGCATGTGACAGGACACACAACGGGCGCCGTCCGAGCCCGGTGCATGGCGCGTGTGGCGCTCGGGCTCGACGGCCTTGCTCGCGTGGCACGCCGTACACTGACCGTCATCATATCGGCCCACCAGCGGCGCGCCATTCACGTCACGGTAGTTCTGGCTGTGCGGCGCATGGCAGTCCGTACACGTCATCGTGCCCGCCACGTAGCAGTCGCTCCACAGATGGCCCTGCTGGTAGGCGAACGTGCGGATGCGGCCGTCCGCGTACACGGGCGCACCGGAAAGCAGCGGGAGAAGCAGGCTGTAGAAGGACTCGAGGTCCGCACCCGTCCGGTAGTCCGGACGGAGCACGTCCTTGAGGGCGTGGCACGCGAAGCACACGCGATTCGACGCGGCCTCGTCGAGTGTCGCGAGTGACGTCATGCGCAGGTCTGTCGCCTCGTTGCGGACGGCCGCGATGTGCGGGCGACCAGGACCGTGGCACGACTCGCAATCGATGGCCAGGCTCTGAAGACGCGTTGCGTACGGTCGGCCCGCTTCGCCCGCCACGTCGATCTGACTTCCGTGACATTGCTGACACGTCGCAAAGCGAGACTGCTCACCCAGCAAACGCTGCGGTGGCCAGTCGCCGCAGTCGGCCAAGCGCAGGTTCGGCGTGATGGGCAGCCAGCCCCGGTCGAGTCGCGTGTTCGTATTGCAGAACCACACTCCGTCGACCGCTGCGACCTCGAACGGAATCAGGCGCAGCGTGCCGTCGGCGGTGCGGGTGACGAAGCCCTGGGTGCCGCCACCGACCATGTGGCCTCCGCCGACGACGCCGTCGACCGTGAGGAGCTCGGCCACCCGGCCCGGCCGTTCGATGACGAAAACGAAACGGCCCGCCTCTCTCCGCGGCGTGACCTCCGCATCGCGAAAGCGGATCGCTTTGCCGTCGAAGGGGCGCAGCAGCTCGACGACTGCGGGGTCGCCGCCGGCGCGTCCGTGCGTCGACGCCCGCCAAGTCCGATACTCGTCCGCGTGGCATTCGGCGCACGCCTGCGCGCCCGCGAAATCCTCGAACGGCGGTGCCGCCGCCTGGGCTGGGGCCTCGGGAAACGCAGGCGCGGACCCGTCGCCTCGCATCCGCTGCAGGAAGAAGACGCCGGCGGCGAGTAGCGCCAACAGCAACAGCGCACCGAGCCAGAGTCCGCGACGGCGGCGCGCGCGAGCCACTACCGGATCCCGTCGTCGCGCGACCACGCCGGACCCTCGCACTGACACAACGTACGAATGCGGGCGACGAGTGACCGCAGGACGTCGGGATCGAGCGAACCGCCGAACGCCGGCATATCGGCACTGCCTCCCAGGATGCGTGCACCCGCATGGATGCCATCGTAGAGCGTGTCGTCGGGTCGGCGCGCCATCCGCCCCGCGTCGCCGTGATCAGCGGGCCGAGCGCGCAGGTAGCGCGCGTTGTATCCATCGCCACGCCCGGTAGCGCCGTGACACGCCGAGCACCGGGCCGCATACGCCTCGCCCCCCTCGCCGGCGACCTCCCGGACGACGACCGCGTGATCCAACGCCGATAACTCGGTCGCCGGCGGCGGGCTCTCCAGATGGGACAGGTAGGAGACCAGTCGATCGAGGTCCGCCGGCTCGAGGAGTGGGCGCGGCATGCCGCTTCCGGGCACCAACCGGTCCGGGTCTTCGAGAACGGCACGCAGGTAGCCTGGCCGGAGTCGGCGCGCAGCGAGGGAGAGGTCCGGTCCGAGCTGCCCCCCCTGGCCGCGCAGCGCGTGACAGCCCGTGCACCCCCAGCGATCGCGCAGGAGCGACTCGGTGACGGTTGCCGCGCGCGGAGCGGGCATGTCGGGACGCCGACTCTCCGACCATCGGGCCGTCGCCGTCGACGCCAGCCACGACAGCAGCGAATCCGCCTCCGCCGGCGTCAGCGAGAAGTCCGGCATGCGCGTGCCGCTGCCGGGCAGCCAACCGAACGGGCGGACGGGAGCCGGCCGCAACAGGAACTCGCGCAGCCAATCCGGGTCGAGCCGATCGTAGACCCCCGCGAGCGGGGGCGCGGATGACGCGATCGCCCTGCCATGGCAGCCGTCGCAGCGGAGCGCCTCGCGAATCCGCCGGCCGGCCGCGGCATCGGCGTTCTCGTTGCGCCGGAGCGCCGCCCGGTACCTCGAGGCATCGGCGCCCT
>JBFJPA010000070.1:0-12520 GCA_041617355.1 Longimicrobiales bacterium | reverse complement strand
TATACGGGGCGCTCATGGTGTGGTCGATGCCTGGGGACGGATAGCAGAAACAGAAAGCGGCGCCTGCCGGGCGTCGTCGCGGGCCGTGACTTGATCTGAAAACCCGTTAGCTGAAATCGTCTCGGCCCGGTCGTAGGTTGTCTGATCCCTTCAGGGCCGTGGCAGCGCGTACGCGTTCCAGCCCTCGACCCGTACAGGCGACGAACCCCATGAGAAAGCTGAGTCTGTCCGAGTGGGCCTCCATCGGCGAGCTGATCGGCACGTTGGCAGTTTTTGTGTCTCTAGTGTTCGTCGTCTACAGCATCAACCAGAACACCGCCGCGATCCAGGGCTCGACCGAGAACGTCATGTTCGAGCGGGCGGCAGACGTGAACGCGCTGGTTCTTGGTGATCCCTCATTAGCGGCGATTCTGGCCAGGAAGCGTGACGGAGAGGTCGAACTCACTCGGGTCGAGGCGGTGAGGTTCGAGAGGTGGCAGTTCATGAACCTCGATATCTGGGCAATGGGGTACAATCGACACGAGCGCGGTCTTCTGGGAACAGACGAATGGGAAGCGTGGGACACGTTCTTTGTTGAGGTCTTTTCAAGACAGGCCGAGAGGCTATCGCGAGACCAGTGGAACGCTCTGGCCTATGCGTTCGATGCCGATTTCTGGGGGCACGTCGGAGCGAGGCTGTTCCCGGAATAGAAGGGGCTCGGCTTCTCGTAAGTGGAGTACTCGCTCGGCTAGGGCGGGATCGCCTCTTGAGGCAACGACCTCTCCGTGATCGCGTCGACATCGGGCCGGCGCCGCGCCACGACCAGGACGGGCAGACCCGTAGCACGCGCCAGTCCGTGCACATCGACGACATTGAAGCCCGCCAGCGCGATGCCCTGCAGCAGGATCACCTGCACGTGACCGGCCCAGCGTGACTCTTGAATGAGCGAAGCAAGGTTGCGCGTCGCGTTGCGGCCGTCCCGCCGCACGCGACCGATCAGCACGCCCTCCAGCAGCAGCCGCGAGTACACGGCGCCGACGACCGCGACATCGCCGCGGTGCGCGCGCTCGAACGGCGCGTCATCGAATCCGATCGCGTGGACCAGCTTACTCATGAGATCTACAGTCCGCGTCGACGCCCGCGGTCCGCAAGCGGGTCGGAGCGAACGCGGTTGACGCTGCGCTCCCTTCGCGGCATGGTGGGAATCTCCGTCGACGCTACTGATCACATCTGGGAGGCACCGCATGGCCGTACAGAAACACGTCATCCGCAAGGGCCCGTTCAAGGACTACATCGCCGAGGGCATCCGCGTCGGTAACACGGTCTGGCTGTCCGGCCAGGTCAGCGTCGACGCCGGGGGCGGCGTCATCGGCGCCGGCGACCTCGCCGCTCAGGTCAGGCAGAGCTACGCGAACGTCGCGTCCGTGCTCGCCGATTTCGGCGCGACCATGGACAACATCGTCGATGAGATGTGGCTGGTCACGGACATGGCCGCTACGATGGGCGACATCGAGAATCTGTTCACGATCCGCGCCGAGGCCTATGGCCGCTCGCCGGACGTCTCCCAGACGCTGATCCAGGTCGCCGGCCTCGTGATGCCCGAGCTGATGATCGAGATCAAATGCATCGCGGTGCTGTGACGAGAGGAGGTCCCGCGTGATTCGCGGCGTGCACACGATGTTCTACTCGTCCGAGCCCGAAGCGCTGCGCGCCTTCCTCCGCGACAAGCTCGGCTTCCCGTCTACCGACATCGGCGAGGGCTGGCTCATCTTCGATCTGCCGGAGGCCGACATGGGGTGCCACCCGGCCGACGAGACCGGAAAGCATGGCGCGCCGAACGGTACGCACGACATCTCGTTCTACTGCGATGATGTCGAGCAGACCGTCGCCGAACTGAAGGCGAAGGGCGTCGAGTTCACCGGCGGGATCGACAACCGCGGCTTCGGCCTGGTCACCCACTTCCGGATGCCCGGCGATCTCGTCGTGCAGCTCTACCAGCCGTTGTATCCGAAGTAGACCGCATCGACACCGAGTCCGTCCGCTGCTGCTTGCGCAGCGCTGCGCCCTGCACCTTATTGGTTCGTCGGCCGGCAACGCCGCACTCACCCACGGCGCGCATGGTATTGGGAACAGTTGAGGCCATATCGCTCGATTTCTACAACACGCTTGCTGAGCACCGGGAAGGCCGGGGACGAGGTGCGCTGTTGATGGAGTACCTGCAACAGGCAGGGCTTGACTCGAATCCCTGGGAACACCAGGTGCTCTATGACGTTTTCGAGCCGCACGCCCGGGAGTATGACCCGTCGTTTTCGACAGAGGAGAGGCGCGCCTACCTGCGCCGTCTGGTCGGTCGGCTCTTCGCGCGGCTGAACGTCCGCGGAGACAACGCTCGTCCGGACCGCCACGCCGAGGAGATATGGCGATTGCTGGGTCCAGCCAGCCTGGCAGTGTACCCGGAGGTCCCCGCTGTTCTTCGTTCGTTGAGGAAAGCCGGCCTGAAGATCGCGGTCACGTCCAACTGGCAATGTGGCCTGGCGCATTTCTGTGTCGAAATGGGCATCGGCCGCCTGATCGATGAAGTGGTGGCCTCTGCGGAGGTGGGAGCGGCAAAGCCGGATCCGGCAATCTTCGCCGAGACCTGCCGCCGACTGGGTACTCCGTCGGACAAAGTGCTGCACGTTGGCGACACGCTGGAGGACGATCTCGAAGGCGCGGAAGGGGCGGGGTTGCAGGGGCTCCTGATCTGGCGCGGCAGGATGGGTGAGGAACCCGCAGTCCGGTACGTCCACAGCCTCGAGGCCGTTCTGGAGGTGCTGGGCCTGCAGGCCTCGGCCTGAGCCCAACCCGACTCGGCCCGGCTGAGCCGAACTGCGCAGGTAGTCGGGGCGGCGCCGGTCCTGGTCCTGGGGGGAGTACATTACCGATAGAGATCGCGGACCTGGCCGCGGGCAGGACCTTGAATCGCCCCTCGCCGGGTGCAACATTGGGCAACGATCCCACATGCCGTACAAATCGCAGGCGTCGACGCCGGCTTTGCGACTGCATTCGACAGCCGTCACGACAGTTCGCGCAGGACCTGCCCCTCGCGGGCCCCTTATTACCAGGAGACTCCAATGCGTCCTCGCCGCATGCTCCCGCTCGCTGTAGTCCTTCTGTTCGGCTGCAGTACCGAAACGCCGGCGCCCGAGTCGTATCCGGATGCCGTCACGGCGGACCCGGCCCGCTACTCGACGATCCATGAGAACGACGCCGTCCGCATCCTGAGAATCCAGTACGGAGCGGGCGAGCAATCGGTCATGCACCATCACCCCCAGCACTGCTGGGTCATGATCGGTGATTCCGAGTGGACCATGACGGCACCCGACGGCAGTTCGGAGCAGGTTCCCGGCGCGTCGGGCGACTTCGGCTGCATCGAGGAAGGCCCCCACCAGCCGGCCAACGCCGGGAGCGCGCCGGCCATGGTCGTGGCCTTCGAGATGAAGCCCGGCGCCACGGCCGGCACCGACATGATCGAAGGGCCGGACGCGGTCGAGGCCGATCCGGCGCACTACAGCGTGGAGTTCGAGAACGAGGCCGTGCGGATCATCCGGATCGCGTACGCAGGCGGCGGGCAGGGCGTGCTCCACGGCCATCCGGCGCACTGCCTCGTCTGGCTGACGGTCGGTACGGGCGAAGACGCCCCGGCCGTCGGCGATTTCGAGTGCAACGACGCGACCACGCACACGCCCGAGCCCGGCGAGGCTCCGGTCGAACTGATCGCCATCGAGTTCAAGGGTCGCGCGACGGCGGGGCAGTAGCCCTCACTCCGCCTTCAGAATCGTATCGCTGCGGAGACGACCGCGTAGTGGAGCCAGGCGAACGCGTAGACGGCGTCGACATCGGCACCGCCTTCCACGGTCCGGTAGCCTGCGGAAAGGGTCCACGGGCCGAAGTCGTACGCGCCTTTGAGGGTGACGTCCTCGGCGCGACCGGGGCCTCCGGCCAGTGCGTCGGCATCCAGCCGCAGGCGCCAGCGCGCGGACAGCCGTCGGTCCGCGGCGAGGTGTAACAGCGGCACGAAGCCGAGGTCCGTTTTTCGGCTCGACGTGCTTCCCTGGCGCAGTTCGATCTTCGCATCGCGCATCTTGGCCGTGAACCCGACCCACCAGGTCCACGCGGTACCCTGGTGGAATCGGTACCGGTACGTGACCCGGTAGGAGTTGAACGTGTAGGTGCCTTCGGTCGATTGGCCTGCGGAATACGAGGCGCCGGCAAACTCGACGGGCGCGGCGAGCATGGCGGTCTCGACAAGGGTCAGTGGCGCGAAAAGGCCGCGAAGTTCGTGTCGCTCGTTGAGCTGCCACGACACATACAGGCGTGCGGCGGGCCACGGACCTGATCCGGTCAGGTTCCGCAGCGAGAAGCGCGTGGCGGTCGGGTCGTTGGGGACCTGCACATCGTTCCGCGTCTGCCAGATCGGGCCCGCCTCGATCTCGAGCGAAACGCCGCGTGTTTCCTGGGCAGAGGCGGGCAACGGCATGCCGATCAGGGCCACGACAAGAAGTTTGAAAGACGCCGTCGTCGCGCGACGGCGAACTCGTGGTGGCAGATCACACTGGCGAATGAGCGGGTCGCTGCGGTCCACAGGGCGTCTTGCGGCTGGCATCCATGTTCCTTTCCTGGAACCCGCACGGCAGAAGAGTTGTCCGATGAATCCGTCGGACGGTTCGGCCGGAGCACTCGATGCTGCATGGTCGGTCAGGCGGGTCCGTCTCCATTGGGGCTGCGCGGGCGAGAGGGGCGAATCGTTGCAACGGTAGCGGAGACGCGGTTCGGTGGCAATCGAGCCGATGACGCGATTCGAATTCTGAACAGCCGACTGGGACTCGTTGGACATGCACTCGGAGCGGGGCGCGAAGGTCAGGCAGTTCCTGGTGGATTCACCCGGCGTGGTCGGGCGGGCCCTGCCGTTCATCCTGGGGGGTGGTGTTCTCGGAGCATGCCTCGGTGTTGCATTCGGAAGCCCGGCCAACGGATTCCGCGCGGGAGTGATCCTCGGCGGTGCGCTGGCCTTCGTCAGGCTTCGGTCGAGGATGCGGAAGGGGTCCTGATGCGACGAACGCATCGGCTCCAGGTGTTCGGCGTGCTCAGCTTCCTTGCCGGCACGGGGGCCATCCTCGCGGCCCTGGCTGTCGGATCCGACTGGATGATCGCAGTCGGAACGTCCGTAATCGTTGCCTCACTCCTGTGTCTCGCGTGGGCAGCGCTGTCGATATGGCGCAATGTGGACTGGGACCGCATTGAAGCCGAGCAGACTTTGTGGGAGAGCGGACCCCTGGGACGCGCCTGGCTGAAGCTCCGCAGGCTTCTTTTCCCCGATTGATCGACGCCTGACGCTACGAGAGGTGAGCAGAAGGATCTCTGAAAGGCGCTCCGCGCGGCGTTGGGGCCGCCGCAGAGAATCACCCTCCGCCGTTCCACGTACTTCGTCGTCCGCGTATCCTTGGAGCATGGTCGTGAACTCTCCTCAGGCGTCAGCCACCGAAGCGGCCCCGCCCGGCAGTCCGGATCGGCGGGTCGATGCTCGACGCGCCCGCAGGCTGGAGTATTTCACGATCGGCTGGAATGCCATTGAAGCGGTGGCTTCGGTCGCGGCGGGCGTCGTTGCCGGAAGTACTTCGCTCATTGGATTCGGGGTCGATTCTGCCATCGAGAGCAGCTCCGGCCTGGTGGTCCTGTGGCGATTCCAATCGGAGACCCACGATCAGGCGCGTGAGCGCCCGGCCCTGAAGCTCGTCGGGATCTCATTCCTGTTGCTCGCCGCCTATGTGGGATACGAGGCCGCCCGTTCGCTGTGGTTGCGTGACGGGCCTGAAACGAGCGTCGTTGGCATTGCCATCGCTATCCTTTCCCTGATCGTGATGCCGATCCTGGCCCGGGAGAAGCGCAGGACCGCTCGTCGTCTCGGCAGCCGCGCTCTGCAGGCCGATTCCCGCCAGACCTCGATATGCGCGTATCTGTCGGCAATCCTGCTGGCTGGCCTGACGCTGAATGCGGCATTGGGTTGGTGGTGGGCGGATCCCGTGGCGGCGCTGGCCATGGTTCCGATCATCATGAAGGAGGGGTTGGAAGCCCTGCGCGGCGATGCATGTGACGCGTCTGCGTAGGCAGCCGACCGACACTACGGGTCGGCCGGCGCGGGCTCACGCCAGGTCGCACGGAAATGCTCCATCACCGCGAGAGCGGTGGCACCGCCTCCATCAGCAGCTCGAACGCGCGGTTGAGCGCCCGCCCGCCCCCGCCCGCGCCGACGTACTTGCCCAGCCGGACGATCACCAGGCCGTGCGTAGGCACAACGGTCGTGCTCTGACCGCCGGCGCCACGGAACCCGTATGCGCTGGTCGGGAGCGGCCACCCGCCGTCGCCGTTCACCCAGACGAACCCGCCGCCGTACACGGGCCTGCCATCAGCGACCCATGCAGGCGCCGGCATGGTCGCGTACGCGACGTAACCCGCCGGCAGGATCCGCTCACCGTTCCACACGCCGTCCTGCAGGTAGAGGTTGCCGAGCCGAGCCCAGTCGCGCGCCGGGAGGAATCCGGTCCCCTGTCCCAGCAGGTTCCCGTACGGGTCGGTCCCGATGATCGCGTCGCGCACACCGATACGGTCGAACAGCGCGCGCTGCGGGAACGAATGGTAATCTTCGCCGAGCCTCTCGGCCCCGAGGCGAACGAGGTAGCTGGCCAGCACGGGATCGGTATTGCGGTAGCGACCCACGGTGTTGGGCTCCCACTGCTGCGGCCGTGTCGCCGCATACCGGTAGGAATCGACCGAGCCGGTGTAGAGGTAGACGTGGTCCGGGTACCCCATCGATGGGTCGAAGTCGGGGTCCTGGGGCGCGCGGATCCGGATCCCCGATGACATCCGCATGATGTCGCCGATCCGGATCCGGGCGCGCGGATCACCCGCGCCCTGCCACTCGGGGATCGGCGCCGGCTGCCAGAGCGTGTACACGCCGCGCTGCATCAGCACTGCGACCAGTGTGCCGGTGAGACTCTTGGTCATCGACCAGCTCTCCAGCGGCGTGTGGATTCCGATCCCCTCGCCGTACCGCTCGCCGAGGATGCGCCCCTGGTACGTCACGACCAGCCCCAGCGTCATCGCTTCGGGGGGTCCGAAGGCGGCGTCCATCGCCTCTTCGAACTTCTGACGATCGATCTCCGCCGGCCACGGTTCGTCAGCCACCACGTCACCCATCGGCCACGCCGTCGTTCCGGCGGGCGGCAGGTTACGCGCAACCGTGCTGGGCGCGAAGTGCACCGAGTCCTCGCCGATCGGCGACGGCACACACCCCTGGTCTTTGTATCGTTTGGAGGTCCGCTTCACGCCGTCCGGCAGCGTGAGCGTCACGCGCTGGTCGGCATGATCGACCACCGTGTCGACGACGACGTGACGCTGATCGAACGGGCTGGTGAAGCCACCCACGGTGGCCGCCGCGTCGCGCGGGTCGAGTCCGGTGATGAACACCGCGTTACACAGGATGACCGCGAATCCGGCAGTGTGGTGGTGCAGCGCCTCTCCCGGAGGCGGCGTGTACTCCGTCGGCAGCTCGAGCGCGGCCGCGCGGGCCAGCAGCGCAGCCCGCGGGTCCGTCGCGTCGGCCGGCACCGGGTTCGGGAGGGGCGGGTCCACCGGCATGGTGACCGCAGTGTCGGGCGCCGGCGCAGGCGATTCGGTACCGCAGGCGATGGCGATGGCAGTGGCGAGGACGACGACCCCTGCAGCGCCCGGCAGGTGCGTGCGCATGATATGGCCTCCGGTTCGCGATCTCCGCTGTCGAGATCGCATCAACGTGCGCCGTGCAACGGTTAGCCACAAGGGGAACCCCGTAGAGCCGGGAACCCTGGGGCGGAAGGGAGCGAGCGCTTCCGGTGGATCGGTGGTCGCGGTCCGGGTGGACCGGCCCCGACTTCGACCTCGGATGATCCTTGCTGTGCGGTTCGGGCGGCGCAACATTGGACGACGTTGCCACGCCGGACGCGCCCGCAACCCGTGAAGTCGGACGTCACATGGACACTGAGGTGTCGAGTGGGGTCAGGCGGACACGGGTGCCGGAGTCATTACGCTCCCGTGCCTTCGCGACCGATCCATTGGCTCGACCCGTAACACCCCCTTCCGTTCGTCGCGATGCACCGTGCTCGCGCAGGTACGGTCGCACTTCCATCAGCAGGAACCGGCCATGAACGCCGGGGAGACGCTTTGGATCGCGTCGCTCGCCTGAACGCTGCGCTCGAGGGGCGTTACCGGATCGAGCGGCCGATCGGCGAAGGCGGCATGGCCACGGTCTACCTCGCGCGGGACCTGCGCCACGAGCGCGACGTTGCGTTCAAGGTGCTGAAGCCGGAGCTGTCGGCCGTCATCGGCGCAGAACGTTTCGTCAAGGAAATCCGCACCACGGCGAATCTCCAGCATCCGAACATCCTGCCGCTGTTCGACTCGGGCGATGCGGACGGGTCGCTGTTCTATGTGATGCCGCTCGTCGCCGGTGAAAGCCTCGCACAACGGTTGGACCGCGAAGGACAACTCCCCGTTGCCGATGCCGTGCGCATCGCCATCGAAGTCGCGGAGGCGCTCGACTACGCGCACCGGAAAGGCGTGATCCACAGGGACATCAAGCCGGCGAACATCCTGCTCCACGACGGGAAACCGGTCGTGTCCGACTTCGGGATCGCGCTGGCGATGAGCGAAGGCGGGGCAGGGCGACTGACGGAGACGGGACTCTCCCTCGGTACGCCGCAGTACATGAGTCCCGAACAGGCGACAGGGGATTCGCGCGTGGGCGCCGCGACAGACACCTGGGCACTGGGCTGCGTTTTGTACGAAATGCTCGCGGGCGAGCCACCGTACACCGGCAGAACATCGCAGGCGATCCTCAGCAGAGTCGTCCAGGGAGCGCCGGTCCCGGTCATCGAAGCTCGACGGTCAGTCCCGGCGAACGTGGATGCCGCCATCCGCAGGGCGCTCGAGAAGCTTCCCCCGGACCGGTTCGCGACCATCGGTGACTTAGCCCGCGCGCTGCGCGATCCGGGCTTCCGCCACGGCGAGGAGCGGGCAGCGGTCCGGTCGTCCGGTCGTTCGGCGCTCCGCGTTGCGGCACTGGTCGGCCTCGGCGCCCTGCTCGGCGGCATTGCGACCGCGGTTTGGTTGTCCACGCGGGATGGCCCGTCGTCAGCGGGCGTTCAGCGGTTCGCGATGCTGACCTCGGGGCGGGATGCCCTGGACAGCGGCTCGCTTGGTGAGGATCTCGCCATCTCGCCGGACGGAAAGTCGATCGCGTACGTGGGCCGCTCCGCGGATGGCTCGACGTACCAGATTCACCTGCGGACGATCGGCGAGCTGCAGGGCGCGCCCGTGCGCGGGTCGGAGGGTGGATTCGCGCCGTTCTTCTCGCCGGATGGGCAATGGATCGGGTTCGTCGATGCCGCAAACCGGAAGGCGCTCAGAAGGGTCCCGACCGCAGGTGGCGGCGCCACGCCGATCGCGACGCTGCCCGACTCGGTGCCGTACATCGCCGGCGCGACGTGGGGTGCGGACGACCGCATCATCGTCGCGTCCGGCTCGGACCTGGGCCTGTACAGGGTCACTCTGGATGGCGGCACGGTCGAGCGTCTGGCGAAGGGACAGCACCACTGGCCCTCGATCATCGAGGGCCGCGACGCCGTCCTGTTCATGGACCACACGCGCGGACAGCACCTTGCCGTGCTCGACCTGCGCACGGGCCAGGTCGAGCCGCTGGGTCTCGAGGGGACGAGCCCTCGGTACGTCTCGACGGGCCATCTCGTCTACGCGAGGGCCGATGGATCCGTGTGGGCGGTGCCGTTCGATGCAGCGTCGCTCGAAGTGCTTGGAAGCCCGGTCCTCATGCTGGAGGGCGTCGAGGTCAAGTCCGCGACGGAGAGTGCGGCCAACTTCAGCATCTCGCCGCAGGGGCACCTCGTGTACGCGACCGGCGGGTCCGCGACGAACATCGTGCTGGTCGCGCCCGACGGCACGCGATCCGTGCTCCTGGAGCTGCCGGCGTTCTCCGCGTTCCCACGCTTCTCGCCCGATGGTGCCCGCATCGCCTACATCGCATCCAGCGGGGACGGCAGCGGTGAGGTCGACCTCTGGGTGATCGATGTCGCCCGCGGCGCGCGTGCGCGCATGACGTTCAACGGAACCAACCGTTACTACCCCCTCTGGACGGCTGACGGGCAGGGCCTCACCCACTACGACGGGAATGATGGTACCGTCAGGCCGCGGCCGCTGATCTCCGCGGCGGCGGACGGCAGCGGCGTCCGGGACACCCTCCTCGCGCGCGCTGATGGAATCCGCCCGACGTCGTGGTCCCCCGATGGTCGAACCCTCGCCTACGTCCTGCCACCGGAATCGACACCCACCAGGTCGCTCGACATCGCGCTTCTCCACGTGGATGGAGACCAGCGTCGGTCCGAGCCTTTCCTGGCCACGCCGTTCGCGGAGTCCGGGCCGGTCTTCTCGCCGGACGGCCGCTGGATCGCCTGGGTGTCCGACAAGGCCGGCCAGCCCGACATCTATGCCCGGCCCTTCCCCGGTCCGGGCGCGGAGGTCACGATCTCCGTCGGCGGCGGCCGCGAGCCGAAGTGGGCGGCCTCCGGCCGCGAGATCTACTTTCGACGCGCGGGTGACCTGATGGCCGTCCCCGTTGAACGCAGCGGCGCCACGCTGACCGTCGGCGAGCCGCGGCGCGTCTTCGCCGATCCGTACCGTCGCGGGGGAGGGTTGGTGGCCAACTATGACGTCTCCCCCCGTGGCGACCGTTTCGTGATGGTCGAGGACGCCACGCCCGCGAACGCACCCGCGGCCGGCCGGCTGTATGTCGTGCTGAACTGGTTCGAGGAGTTGCGCGCGAAAAGCTCGCGCTGACCTTCGCCCGCGGGCGCGGCTTGCGGTCCTGCCTTATTCGGTGGGTACAGCCACGGTACGGGCGGCTGAGGCCTTCATGCGCTCGAGAAGACCGGCGAACCGCGCGTCGCCGCGGATCGGATCCAGCAGCCGGTCGTGGTGCGCCAGGAACGCGTAGTTCCCGAACCCGATCTCGACCGATTTCTCCAGCCAGTCCATCGCCGCGTCGACGTCCCCGATCATCGCGAACAGCTGCGCCATGTGCCACGTGTACTGCATGTCCGGCCGGGCCCAGGCGAGGAGATCGTCGGTGATCCGATCGCGCATGGCATCGGCCTCCCCGCGCAGCGCGTGCCACATCATGGCGCAAAGCCCGCTCCACGTCATCTCGTCCGCGCCGGACCGGATCAGCGGTTCGAGAAGCTCCGTGGCCTCCTCGCTGCGCCCCATTTCCGCCAGCATCATGCCCGTGAAGAAGACGAATGGCGGCGAAGGATCGAGCTTGAGGGCCTGACGCATCGCGCCCAGCGCCGACTCGTACCGGCCCTGCATCAGCGCGACCATGCACAATAACCAGTGGTTCACGGCGGAGAGCGGGTCGCGCGCGATGACGTCCTCGGCCAGCTGCTCCAGCGCCGCGATGTCGCCCGTCCCCGTGAACGCGGGCAGGAAGATGGCCAGCAGCAGGATCTCGCCGTCGCTCGGGTCCAGCTCCCGCGCCCGCTCGATGTACGGCAGCGAATCGCGCACCTCGCCCCGCGAGCCCAGGATCCACGCCATGACCGCGTGCGCCTGCGCGCACTCCGGGTCCATCGCGAGCGCCCTGCGCGCCAGCGCCTCGGCCTCGGCCGTCAGTGCATCATCGATCTCGATGCCCATGTTGATCGTCTGGAACAGCACGTTCGCCCTGGTCGCGAGCAGCAGCGCACTTTCCTGCACGAGATCGTCCGCGTTGTCGATCAGCGCGCGCGCCCGGGCCACGCCCTCCGGAGAGACCTTCCAGATCTCGTGGCGCACGCGCAGACACAGGTCCCACGCGACCGGGTCCTTCTCGCGTCGCTGCGACAGGCGATCGTGGACTTCGGGGGACAGATTGACCTTGAGCGCCTCGACGATCTCGCGCGACAATCGTTCCTGGATCTCGAACACATCCTCGATCGAGCCGCCGAACTTGCCGCTCCATCGCTGCGCGTCCGACTCGGCCTCGATGAGCTGGGCCGTGACCCGGATCGCGCCGCCCGCGCGACGTACACCGCCCTCGAGCACGTACTGCACGCCCAGCTCGCGCGCGATCGTCGGCAGGTCCTTGTCCGTATCGCGGTAGCGCATCGCCGACGTGCGCGAGATCACGCGCAGATCCGGGATCCGTGAGAGATCCGAGATGATCTCCTCGGTGAGACCGTCCGCGAAGTACTCGGTCTCCGGGTCGGGCGCCATGTTGCGCAACGGCAGCACGACGATCGATGCCCGCTCGTCCACGCTCGCCGCGGCCGACGCGACGAGCGCCTGCGCCAGGCTCGAATATGACCTTGCTGAAGACAAACTGAATGTTGCCGGAAAGCTTTCGCGATCGGACAGCGATGTCGAACGCAGCGTCGCCACGACCTGAGCGTATGGCGCGTTTAGCGTATTTCGCCGC
>JBFJPA010000069.1:0-12582 GCA_041617355.1 Longimicrobiales bacterium | reverse complement strand
TTCATGCTGCCGGTCGCCACGCCGCCCAACGCCATCGTGTTCGGCAGCGGCCACGTCAGCATGACCGATATGGTGAAGGCCGGCTTCTGGCTGAACCTCGTTTCCATCGTCGTGATGACCCTCGCCGGGTTCCTGCTCGCCGGACCCTTCCTCGGAAACTGACTATGCGCGTCGTGGCGACCCGCCGGGCAGACCAGAACAAGGCACCCATCGATCCCTGGACCGTCGTCCACTTCTCGACCGGCCTCGCCATGGGCCTCATGAACGTGCCCCGGGCCTGGGCCATGTCCGCCGCACTCGCCTACGAGATCGTCGAGCAAGTCGCCGAGCGAAAGACATGGGGCAAAGAGCTCTTCGAAACAAAAGGCCCGGAGCACCCGCTCAACGCCGTGTTCGACGCCGCCATCTTCTTCGCCGGGCACTGGCTCGGCTCCCGCTGGCTCAAGACCTGATAGCAAACTCCGCTCCCCGCCTTCGACGCGACCCCCGCTTCCACACGCTGATCGCACGCATGCGGCTGCCCCAGACCGGCCCGCGCGCTCCTTGACGGGGCAGCTGGCCGGAAGTATTATCGATCATCGATAAACGATGGCCGATAAACGACCATCGATACGAAACCCCAGCTCCCCTCTCCTCGCAGGGACTGCGTGCCCATGGACCACCACGACCCGCCAGCACGGCCGCTGACTCCGGCCACCTTCCATATCCTGCTCAGCCTGACCGAGCAGGCCGCACACGGCTATCACATCAAGCGGATGGTCGAGGAGCGGACGAACGGGGCGGTTCAGCTCGGCGCCGGCACGCTGTACGCCGGCATTCGCCGCATGACCAACGACGGTCTCATTCAGGAGACCGACCCGCCTCCCGACGTGGACGTCGAGCCGGGCTCGCGCTGGCGCTTCTATGCGATCACGCCCCACGGGCGGCAGGCTCTGCAAGCCGAGATCGACCGGCTCGAGGCGGACCTGGCAGCGGCGCGCGCCGTGATCCAGCGACCCGCGTGACCCCGGATCCCACGACGATGCGCCATCGAGATCCACGAAACGAGAGGCGCTCTCACCGGCTGCTGCTGCGTGTGTATCCCCGCTGGTTCAGCGACGAATTCGAGGGCGAGTTGCTGGCGCACCTGGCGTGTCAGCGCGGCGAGGTTCGTTACCGCGACCGACCTTTCGGCGAGGCCCGCTTCTGGTGGGACGCCGGGACCGACGCCGTGATGACGGGCGTCGCGTTGCGGCTGGAACGCATCGGCGCGCGCGCGTCGAGTCTTTGGCGAGGCGAAGCACGCCAGCGCGGCGTGAGCATCGCCGGACCGACGAGAGGAGGGTTGGGCACGATGCTGGATGCGACGCTGCAGGACCTGCGGGATGCCCTACGCGGACTGGTGAAGACGCCCGGATACACGCTCGTCTTCATCGTCACGCTGGGGCTCGGCATTGGCGTGAACACGGCGATGTTCAGCGCCGTGAACGGCGTACTGATGCGTCCGCTGCCGCACGCGGATGGCGAACGGCTCGTGTATCTGCGGCACGCCGCCCAACCGGCCGGCATCGAGAACGCGCTGTTCTCGGTTCCCGAGATCGACGACTACCGTCAGGGGTCGCCTTCGTTCGAGGCCGTCGCGGAGTTTTCCGCGCTGAGCTTCACGATGCTGGGGCACGAACAGCCACGTCGTGTCCGTGCCGGCATAGTGACCGGCAATTACTTCGAGGTGATGGGCCTGTCCGCGAAACTCGGCCGGACGATCGGCCGCGAAGACGACGGCGCGGAAGCGCCGCCGGTCGTCGTCCTCTCGGACGCGTACTGGCAGCGCGCATTCGGCGGCGACCCGAGCGTCATCGGCAGGACGCTCGAGATCAACGGCCGCAGTGTGCTGATCGTGGGCGTCGCCGAACCGGCGCCGCCTTACCCAGAGCGCACGGACATCTACGTGAATCTGGCGACCAGCCCGCACCACCTCAGTGCCTCCATGAATCACGACCGGATCCACCGGATGACGGAGGTGTTCGCGCGACTCGCGCCCGCGGCCACGGTCGAATCGGCACGAGCCGAAGTGGCTGTAGTCACTGCGCGAATTCACGCGGACCATCCTGAAGCGTATGACGCCGGATCCGGCTTCGACGTCAGCGTCACACCGCTCAAGACGCAGCTGACATCACGGGCGCGGCCGACCCTCTTACTGCTGTTCGCGACGGCGTTCTTCGTGCTGGTCATCGCGTGCGCGAATCTGGCCAATCTCACACTGTCCCGCGTGCTCAGACGCGAGCATGAGCTGGCCATCCGTGTGTCGCTCGGCTGCAGCCGGCCGGCGTTGCGTCGCGCCCTGTTGATCGAAAGCCTCGTCCTGGCCGTGGGCGGCGCCGCGCTCGGGATTCTGCTCGCGTCCGTGAGTCTCGACCTGCTCGTCCTGTTCGCGGCACGCTACACGTCGCGCGCATCCGAGATCGCGTTGGACGGAAGCGTGCTCGGCTTCGCCTTGCTGGTGGCTGTGACCGCCTCCGCGTTCTTCACGATGCTGCCCGGCCTGCCGGACGGCGACCGCGTGGGCAGCGCGCTGACACGGAGTGGCGCGCGCACGACGGGAGGCTCGCGGGCCCGGCGCGCCCAGCGCGCGCTCGTCGTAGCACAGATCGCGACGTCGTTCGTGCTCCTCATCGGATCGGGTCTGCTGCTCCGCACCCTGCTGCACCTGAATCGGATCGACCCGGGCTTCGACACGGAGCAGATCCTCAGCCTCACCATCCCATCTACGTTCGGCGCGCAGCCTGAGGACGACCTGCGCAGTCAGCAATTGGCGGTACTCGATGACGTGCGCGCTCTGCCGGGCGTGCAGAGCGCGGCCCTGACCAGCGAAGTGCCACTCCGCGGTGGCGGAATCTTCTCCTCGCTGACGGAAATGTCGGTGGAGAGTCACGAACCCGTGCCTGGCGCGCCCGCGCCGAGAGCTGCATTCCGCGTCGTGTCGCCGGGCTACTTCGCCACGATGGGAATCGACGTCCTGCATGGTCGTGAGTTCGTGACGACGGACACCGAAGACGCACAGCCGGTCGTCATCATCAATGAAACCATGGCGCGCGCCTACTTCGGTGATCGCGATCCGATTGGCCGGCGTATCGCCTGGACCGACGACAACCTGCGCTTCATCGGCTTGACCAAGGATTGGCGAATCGTCGTTGGCGTGGTGGCCGACACGCGGGACAGCGGCCTCGACGCGGGTGTCGCCCACACCATGTACAACCCGTACCGCCAGGTCACGCCGTATTACACCAGCTCACTCGTGCTGCGCGTGAGCGGCGAGCCGGCCGCGGTCGTGCCCGCGATTCGCGCGGCGATCCTCGCGAAGGACCCGAATCAGCCCATCGACAACGTCGCGACCATCGCGCAACTGCGCGACGAGTCCGTCGCGCCGCGTCGCCTGAACGCGATCCTGCTGGGCGCGTTCGCCCTGCTCGCGCTCGTCATCGCCGCCGTCGGCATTGGCGGCGTGCTCGCCTTCTCGGTTGGCAACCGCACGCGCGAGTTCGGCGTGCGCAGCGCGCTCGGCGCCGCGCGGCGTCAGATCTGGACGGGCGTGATCGGCGAGGGCGCGAGCCTGGCGGCCATCGGAGTCGGCCTCGGGATCCTGACCGCCGTCGCCCTGACCCGCTTCATCGCCGGGCTCCTCGTCGGCGTGCCGGCCCTGGACCCGGTCACGTTCGTCGCCGTCGGTCTGCTGCTGATCGCGGTCGCGGCCGGCTCGGCCTGGATCCCCGCCTGGCGGGCCGCGTCCGTGAGTCCAATGGAGGCGCTCACCTCCGAATGACCTGCCCGGGACGGCCGGCCCGGCCGTCCCGGACCTCGGCACAGACCGGCACAGAGCGGGAGATCGGGAATGGGCGTGGCGCTGCTCACACACATCAGCGCGGGCGGACTCGCACTCGCCGCAGGATACATCGCCCTCTACGCACCGAAGGGCCGGACGTTGCACCGAAAGAGCGGGATGCTGTTCGTTTACACGATGCTCGTCATGGCGTTCTTCGGCGCCCTGGTCACCGTGCTGCGAGACGCGGTACCCGCGTTGAACCTCGCCGCTGCCGTGCTGACCGCCTATCTGGTCATGACCGCGCTGATCACCGTGCGGCCTCTTCCGCCGACGGCGCGCTGGGCCCACACCGTGCTCATGCTCGTCGCGCTCGCCGTCGGGCTCAACAGCCTCCGTTACGGAGTCGAGGCGATCGCCAGTCCGGACGGCACGCGAAACGGCATGCCAGCCTTCCCGTTCTTTCTGTTCGGTATGACCGGTACGCTGGCCGCGCTGTCCGATGTCCGCGTGATTCGGTTCGGCGACCTGCGTGGCACGGCAAGGCTCGCGCGGCACCTATGGCGGATGTGCTTCGCGCTTTTCATTGCGGCGTTGTCGTTCTTCATCGGGCAGGCCAATGTCCTGCCGCAAGCGCTGCGGAGCCCGATCCTGCTCGCGCTCCCCGTGCTCGCCGTTCTCGTCACCATGTTGTATTGGGTGTGGCGCGTCCGTTCCCGCCGAGCCACTCGGGTCATCACCATCCAAAGCGCCGCGGCGATTCCGACGCCAACACCCTGACGACCCCGCTCGCGCGCACCTTGCCATCCCGTCCACACATCGTCCCCGCCCGACCAGGTCGGTCATCGCCGCTGCCGTCGCCAAGGAGAGGGTGCGATGGAACGCTTTCATGGTCATTGGCGTTTGACCCATGTGCAGACCGGGTCGCTACACCCTGTCGCGAAGATGGCACACCGGTGGGTGTAACGCACCGTTACAGGTCCGGTTCACGGCGCTGGTCAAGTTGTCACTCGCCGGGCCGATCATTCGTTGATAGGAGGAGCAGATTGCCGTAGAAAGCGGTATCCGCTCCGGACGGCCGCACAAGGCATGGCGGTTGCTAGCCCCCATGAGGCGAGCGGACGGGCCGAACCACCCTTCAACGCGAGGAGACCCCGATTCGCACCTTGAGCGTGAGCCTTTTGGCCGTGGCCGCACTCGCAGCGAGCGTGCTTCTCACCCGTAGCCGGGATGAGGAGTCCCCCGTGGTTCCGGCGGGCGAAAACCTGCCCGCCGAGCGATCCCTGGACGCGATCCGCGCGGCCGGACTGTAGTCGGACAGCGGTCGCTGCGAAAACACGAGCGCCCGTCTCCTGTGTGGGGACGGGCGCCCGTCGTTCTGGGAAGCGCGAGCCTAGAAATGTTCGCGGTTTTTCGCGATGTAGTTGGACCACTCGGGCGGTACATCCGTGTCGGGGAAGATCGCCGTGACGGGGCACTCGGGCTCGCACGCGCCGCAGTCGATGCATTCGTCCGGGTGGATGTAATACTGGTCCTCGCCGTCGTAGATGCAGTCTACGGGACAGACTTCGACGCAGCTCGCGTCCTTCGTCCCGATACAAGGTTCCGTAATGATATACGGCATCGAAGCTCCCTCACCGGCCGTTCAAGATCTTACAAACCCGGAAAGTGACGCCGCGGGCCCGCAGATTCAAGGCCGAGCGGAGGGCAGCCAGCGCCGGGCGAACATCCGCGTCCACCAGCGGAACCGTCGTCCGAGAACCGGGTCGGTCCGCTCGGCGGCCGGCAGCCAGACGGCCTGGACCCGCGCGTGGAACGTGGTCCAGCGGTCGGCCGGCGTGAGGTGAAGGTGGCGCGCGTGGTCGAGACGGTCGGCGAGGGCGATGCGGGCCGCGCCCGGAACGGCGGTCACGAGGTCTTCGAGCAGCCGTTTGTCGTCCACGTCGTCATCGCGCGGGACGGCCTCGAGCAGAGCCGCGACAGCGGGCTCGGCCGAGCCGAGCGGTGGCCGCGCGCCGTCGAAGCGGATCGCGGCGAGCAGCTCGACGGGGTCGCGCACACCGAGGTCCTCCAGAAGGATCAGAACGTTCCGCGCGGGATGCAGGAAGGCTGGGTCCCGCGGGTCGATTCCCGGTCGGTCGGCGAGGGTGGCGAGAAACGTGGCCCGCAGAGCCGTGGCGCCGTCGGCGCCCAGACCCGATTCTCGCCCCGCGCGATAGAGACGATCCGCCATGCTGCCGGCTCGCTCGCCGGCTGCATCGTCCGTCAGCCCTTCCTCGGCTCCCACCGCGTCTCCTCGATACCGGCTCCGGCGTTGGCGCGACGCGCTGCGACGAAGAGCAGATCGGACAGCCGGTTCAGGTAAACGACGATGGCCGGTTCGACCCGCTCGTGCTCGGAGAGTGCGACGACGCGTCGTTCTGCTCGCCGGCAGACCGTGCGCGCGACGTGGAGCGCCGCGGCGGACGGAGCACCTCCCGGCAGGATGAACGACGACAACGGCGGCAGCTCCGATTCTGCACGATCGATCCACTGCTCCCAGCTCTGGATCCGATCGCCCGGCAGTGGCGGCAGGTGTGGGTTGTCGCGGTCGGCCGGTGTGGCGAGGTGAGCGCCGATCGTAAAGAGGTCGCTCTGCGCGGCGCGGAGCGCGTCGTCGATCATCGAATCGAGATCAGTCGTGCGGGCCCAACCGAGGCTCGCATTGAGCTCGTCGACGGCGCCGTACGCCTCGACGCGCCGATTCGACTTGGACACACGGCCGCCGCCGAAGAGGCCCGTCTCGCCGGAGTCGCCGGTTTTCGTATAGATCCGCTGTACCATCGTCCCTCTTCGTCTTCAGGTCACGGCGGCCTCGAGAAGCTCGAGACTGCCGTTGTCCGCATCGAGCCGGGCCCGCACCCCGAAGGGCAGCGTCCACTGTTGATCGACATGGCCGACGGGAGCGCCGGCCAGGACCGGCACGCGCAGTGGTTCGACGCAGTCGCGCAGCACGTCGGTGAACGGACGCTCACCGGGCTTCTCTGGTCGCTCCGTGAACTGGCCGAGCACGACGCCGCGCACGCCGTCGAGACATCCGGCGAGGCGCAGCTGCGTCCACGCGCGGTCGATCCGGTACGCCGCCTCGCCCACGTCTTCGATGACGAGGATCCGGTCGTTCAGGTGGGGCGCCCACGGTGTGCCGCACAGCGCGGCGAGCATGGAGAGGTTGCCCCCCGCCAGCTTCGCTTCCGCCCGCCCGCCGGCGAGCGTCACGACCCCGACGTCCCCACCCTCCGGCGTGGGCAAAACGCCGGCCGGCTCGGCTTCGAACAGGACCTGTCGGAAGCACTCTTCCGTAAACGCGGGAAACGCGTTTCCTGCGTGCGGCCCGTGGTATGTGACGAGGCCGATGCCGTCGAAGCAGCGGTGCAGGGCCGTGTTGTCGCTGAATCCGATGAAGACCTTGGGATGCGCGCGGAGCGCGGCCACGTCGAGTCGCTCGAGCAGTCGCATCGAGCCGTAGCCACCGCGCAGCGCCCAGATCGCATCGACCGCCGGGTCCTCGATGACCCGCTGCAGGTCGGCCAGACGAGCACCGTCCGGACCGGCCAGGAACCCGAAGCGTTCCCGCGCCGAAGGCGCGAGCAGACCCTCGAAACCGAACGCCTCGCACCGCCGCAGCGCCGCGTCGACCGCGTCCTCCGTGACGGGACCCGCGGGACTGATCAGGGCGACGCGCGCCCCGGCACGTAGCCGCGGCGGCTTGGCCGGCGCCTCGTCCTCGCCTCGGTGGAACCAGGTCACGAGCCCTCCAGCGCCGGACGGAACGGTAGCCAGAAGCCCTCCGACACCGGGACGTACAGCGTCGCGATCGTATCGGCGTCGGCCAGAGTCCAGAGGTCGACGCCCTCGAACTCGCCGAGCAGCCGGAGGTCCTGCGTGACGAACGCGACCGGCCCTCCCGCCGGCTCCCAGAGTTGATCCTGCCACTGGACGGGCTCGCCGCGGGCGTACCAATCGAAGCGGGCAAGGTCGTAGTAGATGCGACGGGGTAGCGAGTCGCGCGTAGCAGACCCGGTCCGCGGCGCCACCGGGATCATCGTCGACTCGGCGGGTGCCCGGATGTTGGCCTGTCCCGCGGGCGCGGGTGGCCCGGCCTCACACGCGATGAGGACGAGAAGCGCGAGGATGCAGCACGAGGATCTCATGACGGCGAAGCTGCGGCGGCTGCCACCCCGACGCAACGGACCGACGGATCAGAGCAGACCGTCGAGGTACAGGTCGAGACGCCAGCCGGTCGGCGAGCGCAGCGCGCGAGCCAGGTCGAGCCGGACCAACCCGTCCAGGAACGAGCCACCCATGCCGGCGCCGACCAGCGACGGGTCGGTCGTGAACGCATCGCGCGAACCGGCCCAGCCGGCGTCCGCGAAGAGCGCCAGCCGTGCACCCGGGATACCCCAGCCAAGCTCGGCGCGGCCCCGCCAGAATGCTTCACCGCCCGCGGTCGCACCGGCGTAGCCACGCAAGCTGCCGGGCCCGCCCAGATACCAGTGGCTCTGCACCGGCACTGTCCCGCCCGACCAGCCACCGGACGCCTCGACGGACGCGGCGACCGTGCCGCCGAACGGGACGATCACATGGGTCGTGAGGGCTGCCTTCATGAAGTCGAACGTGCCGGCCGAGGCCTGGGTCCGTAGCTCCGCGCCCCAGCGCGGGGCGCTCGGGTTCAGACCACGTGCGTAGCCGAGCGCCAATTCGGCGCCCGCCTGATCGGCGCGCTCGGCGGCCCGGTTCGGACGGAACACGTTCGCGCGGTTCAGCACGTGTGCCAGGCTGAAGTCCGTTTCGACGGCCGCGGTCCGCTGCTGCTCGGCGTAAATGCGAACGCTCCACGCGCGGTCCGCCGGATCGGACGGAGCCAGCTCGATCGCGGCGCCCGTGGCCCGGTAGTACTCACCATCGTCGCGCCCGAAGAACAGCGCGTTGAACGAATTGCCCAGGCCGAGGGGACGCGTGCTCTCATCCATCGCGGACAGACGACGGTACGCGCCGAACGTCCACGCCACGCCGCGTGGGTCGCGGCGGAACTGCAACTCGGCGTTCGGCTCGAGGTCCGCTACGCCGATGCGTGCCTCCGCGCTGAGTTGCAGCTTGCCCAGATCGAGATCGCCCTTCGCTCCCACCGAAAGCGCTTCGATGCGGTTGTAGCGGACGAGTCCGGCGCCCGACAAACCCCACGCGACGGACGGTACGCCGAGTTGCCACGGCCGCTTCGGGAGGCCCGTCCGGATCGCCTCCTCGAGAATGCGGAGCTCCGCGTCCGACAGGACGGATTCGGCATGCGAGAAGATCGACTCGGGAAGCCGCTCGCTCGTCAACAACGCGGCCGTGTCTTCGGGCACGATCAAGCGAAAGTTCCGGCAGCGTTCGCCTTCACAACGGCAGTAGCCGCGCGCGAAGCAGGCCTTCATCACCGAGTCGGGATTCGGCTCCGGCAGCTCGGACCGGAGCACCGGCTCCACGGTCGTGTCGCCTTCGACGGTATACGCGTCGTAACGCAGCTCGTAGCGCATCGGCACATGGACCAGACTGCCGATGGACGCTGTGCCTTCGAATGCGAGCACGCGTGGCAACCACCAACGCAGCTCCCACAACGCGTATTCGACGGTCAGGTATTTGACATTGGCCCGGATGGCGTTCAGGAAGCCTGGCACGTCTTCGTCGTCATCGGCGTCGCGCGCGAGCCGGAACTCGTCGGCGAGCGTGAACACGCCGCGCACCATCGCGTCCGAATCGAGGTCGACCCAGATCGTGCCGGCGACGTGGTGGACATCCTTGATGGCGGGGATGATCTCGAGCGCCGCGAGTCGAAGCGTGCGCCCGTCCTGCAGCTGGATGCGCGTCGTATCGCCGGATCGATAGCGGTAATGCCGCTCGGCGTTCCGTCCGAGCGGGTGGAGCACGAACGAGCTGGTGTCGTTGCCGCTGCCGAGCACAACGCGATCGCTGGACGGATCGAACGCGTGCGAGATCACGTCACTGCGCAGGTCCTCGGGCAGCCGGACTCCGGGAATGGCGATCGGGATGGCCTCGCGTGCGCCTTCGACTTCGATGACCGGCACGCCATCCCGACGCCAGTCGATGCGCGCCGCGACCTCGCGGCGGTAGAGCAGACGATCCCGTCGCAGCGCGGAAACGCCGACGGAGATCCGTTCCAGCGACCGGGTCGTGTATCGCGTGATGGACCGGTCCACACGGTCGCGATACGCTCGCGCCTTCGAGACCAGCTCGCGCGCCGCATCGTCCAGATACGCACGCGAGCCCGATTCGGCGCGCACCGAATCGGGTTGTGGCGCTTGAAGCGCGAGCAGAGCTGCGGCGAGCGGCAGGAGCATTCGGGCAATTCGAGCGGGTTCGAGGTGACGTTGGGGCCTACGTCGCCCGGGAAGATCCGGTTTCGCAGGACTGGACCGGGTTCCGGACGGCCGCTATGATGGCCGGACCCCATCACCCAACGGAGCCGTTATGCAACCGGACGAACGTGCCGTCGCGGAGGCCAACGAACTGTACTGGGACAGCGATACGCCGATCGCGGAGATCGCGGAACGCCTGGACCTGTCTCGACGCGCGCTCTACGATGCAGTGCAGCCGCTCAGCGCGGGGGAGCGTTGTGGCCGCTGCGGAGGTGACCTTCTCTTCGCGAACCGTTCCTCGCGGAAGTCCGGCTTCGCGACCTGCGCGGAATGTGGCGCGGAAGACCTCGTCGAAGACACCGTGACGGGTGATCCGAAGACGCCCCACCTTTCCGTCATCAAGGCAGACGCGGCGGCAAGCGTCCGGGAGGACGCGCGCGCCCAGGATCTTCGCCACCGGGCCGTCGTTCTGGGCGGTGCGGCCATCGCGGGCGTCGCGATCGGCTCGGTCGCCGCCTGGCTCGCAACCCGGCGGGAGTAGCCGCCCCGGCCTCCGTGGAGGCGCCGCCCCTTTCCGGCGCTGAGCTGCCACGACTCCGAACGGCCGTTCCGGGGCCGCGTTCGCGTGCGCTCGCCAGCCGCCTGCGATCGGTCGAATCCCGGAACATCACCCACATCACAGCCGAAGGTCCCATCTTCTGGTCCGAGGCGCGGGACGCCGTGGTCCGAGACGCCGACGGCAACGACTACATCGACCTGACAGCCGGCTTCGGCGTGTCCATGGCGGGTCACGCGAACGCGGCGGTCGCCGATGCCATTGCGGCACAAGCCCGCCGGTTGCCCCACGCACTGGGCGACGTCCACCCCGCCGAGGCCAAGGTCCGCCTGCTCGAGGTCCTGGCCCGGCTCGCACCCGGCTCGCTCGGCGTGTCCATCCTCGCCTCGTCCGGAGCCGAGGCCGTCGAGGCCGCCCTCAAAACCGCCATGCTGAAGACCGGTCGCCCCGGGATCCTGGCCTTCGACGGCGCCTATCACGGGCTCACCTACGGGGCTCTCGCCGCGACCTGGCGACCCGATTTCCGAGGGCCGTTCCAGCCACAGCTCTTTCCCGGCGTCCGGTTCGCGCCCTGGCCGGCCGACGGACCGGGCGCGGTCGACGAGGAACGGCGCGCGATCCAGTCCATCGAACGGATCCTCGCCGAGGCGGAGCGCAGCGACTGGCCCATCGGCGCCATCCTCGCGGAACCCATCCTGGGTCGCGGAGGATTGATCGTTCCGACGACGGGGTTCCTGCCCGCGTTGCGGCAGCTGTGCGATGGAGCGTCCCGCCTGCTGCTGCTCGACGAAGTCTACACCGGATTCGGTCGCACCGGCCGTTGGTTCGCATGCGAGCACTGGGACGTCGTGCCCGATGTCCTCATCGTCGGCAAAGCACTCGGCGGCGGCGTTCCGCTGAGTGCGGCAATCGGCACGCCCGATGCCATGGCGGCCTGGCCCGCATCGACGGGCGAGGCCATCCACACGAGCACGTTTCTCGGCAACCCGATCGCCTGCGCTGCAGCGCTCGCCCACCTCGAGCAGATCCAACAGCGCGGGCTCGTCGAGCGGGCCGCCCGCATCGGCGCGCACATTCAGGACCGCGTCGCCCTGTGGGCAGCACGAATGCCGGCGGTCGCGGGCGTGCGTGGCCTCGGCCTGCTCCAGGCCATCACGTTCCACGATCCCGGCGAGCAGCGTTCCTTCGCGCTTGCTGTGGCCGACGAAGCGCTCCGCCGCGGAGTCCTCGCCCTCGCCGAGGGCAGCGCTCTCGATGTCCTCGCCCTGACACCGCCGGCCGTGATCACGGACGGACAACTCGACCACGCACTCGATGTCATCGAGACCGTGATCGGGGCCGTCAGCCCCTGAATCGCGGGAGCGGGCCGCGCGTATTAGCTTGCCCGGCCCCCGAGCGCATCGATCTGGGCGGCCAGCCGCAGGTCTTTTTCCGTGATGCCGCCGGCGCTGTGGGTCGAGAGCGACAACACCACGCGATCGTAGCGGATATCGATGTCCGGGTGATGATTGGCTGCTTCGGCCAGATCGGCCACACGACCGACGAACGCGATGGCATCCACGAACGAATCCAGTTTCCATGACCGCCGGATTTCGTCGCCTTCGCGGGTCCATCCGGTCATACTCGCAAGGCGGGTCTGGACCTCGTCTTCACTCAGGAGCTTCATGGCAGACCTCGACGGGAACGGGAATCCGGCGCGCGGCGAATGTGTTTGGAGCGGGTCTGCCGAAGCAAGCCAGGAGGTCACCACACCCACGTACAGCGTTGCCTTTTCGGTCGGTGCGGGGCAGCTTTAAGTCGCGAGGGGTCGCGGTCGCGCCGGTGCTGGTCACCGG
>JBFJPA010000068.1:0-12610 GCA_041617355.1 Longimicrobiales bacterium | reverse complement strand
TGGGGCTGGGGTGGGCGATCCCGACCAGCCCCAGCCCCAGCCCTGGAGCGGGCCTACTTGGCCCGCTCCAGGTACTTCCCTTCCCGCGGGTCGACCCGCAGCACATCGCCGATGTTGATGAACGCCGGGACCTGGACGACGACGCCGTTGGACAGCGTGGCGGGCTTGGTCATGGCGGTCTTGGTCGCGCCGGCCATGGCGGGCTCGGTCATGGTGACCTCGAGCTCGAGCGAGGCGGGCAGCTCCACGCCAATGGGCCGGTGCTCGTAGAACTCGGCGACGATGGTCATGTTCGGGACCAGCCACTGCGCCGCGTCACCGAGCGCTTCCCCATCGAGGGCGAGCATTTCGAACGACTCGGTGTTCATGAAGTGGTAGAAGTCCGTGTCGCTATACAGGAACTGCAGCTCGTGCGTCTCCATGGACGCGCGCTCGACGGTGTCGGCGGCGCGGAACCGGTGCTCGAACATCGAGCCGGTCTTGAGGTTGCGCATTTTCGTCTGCACGAAAGCGCGCAGATTTCCAGGCGTATGGTGATGGAAATCCACGACCCGGCAGGGGTCGCCGTTGAATACGATCACGGTGCCCTTGCGGATCTGGGTCGCGTTCATCGCCATGGGGCCAACTCCTCTGTGAAGCGCCAATGCCGCGGGCCAGTCCCGGGCATGATCAGCCTTGAAACATGATTGTGGGGACGGGGCCGTTCAAGGGGCGGCGGCCGGCGTGGGGTCGCTAGCCGGCCGGCAGCAAGACGTTCAGTGCGCCGCGCATGACGGAGGCAGTGACCGGGGTCTCGCCGGCGGGGTCGCCATCGATCTGCACGGCGATCGCGGGATCGGCTTCGATCGTCACTTCGCGGGCCTGGAAGTGGATGAGCCGTTCGTCGCCACCGAACTGCTTGTGGGCCGCCCGCCAGAGGATGGCAGCGAACTCCGGGAACTTGCGCGGCGCGACGATGACGACGTCGAGCAACCCGTCCTGCCACGAGTACTTCGGCCGGGGCGCGAGCGGGAGGCGCAGCGGAATGAAGGAGGAGAACAACTCGCCCATGTTGGCGACCATGACGGTCACGGCGTGGACCTCGAGCGTCTTGCCGTCCACGTCGAGACGGAAGCGCGTGGGTGTCGCGGCGAGGGCCTCTTTGACGGCCGCGTAGATATAGGCGGCGAACCCCCAGCGTTCCTTCAGCTCGCGCGTCGCGGCGGCCATGACCGCGGCGTCGAAGCCCGCCCCGGCGACGAGGGCGAAGTTGCGGCCGTTGATCCGTCCGAGGTCGATCGCAGTCGGCGAGCCGGTGACGGCGACGTCGACGGCCGCCTCGAGATCGGTCGGGATGCCGAGGTTATGAGCGAGCTGGTTGGCGGTGCCGCGCGGAATGATGGCGAGCGGGGTGTCGCACTCGGCGAGGCCGGTCGCGGCTTCGGCGATGGTGCCGTCGCCGCCGGCGACACAAACGGTGCGGTAGCCGAGCTCGACGGCGTTGCGCGCCAACTCCGCGGCGTGGCCGGGACATTGGGTTTCGGCGAGGTCGAAGCTCGACCCGCGCGCCGCGAACGCGCCGCCGAGGGCGCGCCGCAACTTGGCCGGATCGTCCTGGCCGGCGGCCGGGTTCTGGATGATGATGGTGCGGCCGGCGTAGGCACCGCCGGCCGCACCCGTGGCGGTCACGTTGTTCGGCAACGAACCGCGATCAGACGCTGGCGAGCGCCGGATCGTCCTCGAGCGCGTGCAACCGTGCCACGCGCTCTTCGGTCGGCGGGTGGGTGCTGAACAACTTGAGCATTCCCATGCCCCGCTGTCCGGCCAACGGATTCACGATCGCGAGCTGAGCCGCGGCGGGACTGACCTGCATCGGGATGCGTAGTGCGTACGCGTCCAGCCGCTGCAGTGCGTTGGCCAGCGATGCGGGTCGGCCCGTCAACAGGGCGGCGGTCCGGTCCGCCTGGAACTCGTTCTGCCGGCTGATCGCCATCTGGATGATCATGGCGGCGATGGGCGCGACGATCGCCGTGGCGATCAGCTCGACCGGGCTGGGCCCATCACCATCGCCCCGGCCCATGCCGAAGATCGCGCCCCAGCGCGCGATGCTCGCGAGCATGCCGATCGCGCCGGCCATGGTCGCGGCCACCGTGCCCACCAGCATGTGCCGGTGCTTGATGTGCGCCAGCTCGTGCGCGATCACGCCTTCCAGCTCGTCCTTCGAGACCAGGCTCAAGATCCCGGCGGTACAGCACACGACCGCGCGCTTCGGATTGCGGCCCGTCGCGAACGCGTTGGGCTGCTGCGACGGCGCGATCGCGACCGTCGGCATGGGCAGGCCCGCCCGCTGGCGCAGGCGGTCCACCATCGCGTACAGCTCGGGCGCTTCACCCGGGCCCACGACCTGCGCTTTGTACATACGCAGCACGACTTTGTCACTGAACCAGTACATCCCGACGTTCATGACCGCCGCGATCACGAAGAACAGCATCGCCCCCTGCTGACCACCCAACCACCCGCCGATCACGACGAGCAGGGCGGTCAGCCCGGCCATCAGGATGAATACCTTCAGGGTCTGCATGTCTTTCAAACCTCCGTTGAGATCCGGTCCAAAAGATACCCGAAGGAGACCGGGTCGATCCAGTGGCACCACACGGGTCGCGGGGCGCGGGCATGGGCACGTTCACGGGTCATGGGCCCCGGGCACGGGCACGTCCGGGTCGCGGACACGGTCGCGGGCACGGACACGTTCAGGTCGCGGGCCCCGGCACGTTCGTGGGCCGCAAGCCCCGCGAGGTCCCAGCCCCAGCCCCAGCCCCAGCCCGACCCTAGTATACCCACACGCGGAAGAGGAAGAACCCGAAGACACGGCGGGCGTTGGCGATCTGGCTGAGGCCGAACGAAGGGGTTCGCGCGAAGCGGTCCTCCGCGTAGAACTCGGCGGTGAGGTTGCGCGCGATCCGCCACTCGAGCTTGACGTCGGCGCCGCTCGTGCTGCCGGTACCCAGGCGCTGTGTCCAGATGACGAAGAGCTCGGGAGTCAGGTAACGGCCGAGTTGGATCTGCGTGTTCTCGATGAGGCCGCCGATCCCCGACTCGCGGCCACCGGACGATTCGGCGGTCGTTACGCCAATGTAGTCGACGAGGCCGATGCTCTGCGCGAGACTCTGCAAGCCGGCGGAGAGGTAGCCGAACGTGCTGGCGGTCACGAAGCCGAGATCGCCGAGCGGACTGCGGCTACGACCGGAACCTCCGCTGCCGATCGCGTAGCTTGGCACCCCGAAGAAGAGGTAGCTGGCCAGGTCGGACTCGCTGATGGCGACATCGCCGCCGCTCTCCAGCGTGACACGCGGGCTTTCCAGCGTGCCGGTAACTCTCGCGTAGATGTCGAGTGGCTCCGACTGCGTGCGAACGCGGTAGAGCGCCGTGACGTTCAGGTTGGGGTTCATGCCGGGCGTGCCCGGGAACTCGACGGTGCCTTCGCGCACATCGAAGACGCGGGAGAAGCCGGGATACTCGAGCCGGTATGTTCCGCGGATGGTCCGCAAGGACCCGGTGATGCGAAGGTCCTCGGCCTGCCGGACGAAGACGACGTTGAGATCGCCGGTCAACTCGACATTCATCTCGCGGCTGCGCAGCCAGGTTCCGGGCTCGACGGTGACGTCGAAATCGCGCAGTCGCAGGTTCTTCAGGAACGGGTTCTCGGATTCTGGCAGCACGCGCTTGACGGCGACGAGCGACGTGTCGACGACGTCGAAGAGCAGCGGGTCCTCGAGTCCGACGACGAGGTACTGGCGGTACAGCTCGTCGAGATTGAGCGTGCCGCGGTTGATCCGAATGCTGCCGCTCAAGATCGGAGACTCGTACTCACCGTCGATCTGGACGCGACCGGACGCGGTGACCTCCATGTCACGGCGGCGCGCCGCGAGCAGGCTCTGTGCCTGCACCTCGAGATCGAAGCCCGGATTGAGTGGACGGGACAGATCCATGTCGCCGGTGACGCGGAAGGAGCCCTGCAGATCGTTGGGCGCGCTCGCTGGCGCAGCCCGCGCACTGAGATCGACCTGCACGTTCATGTCACGCTCGAAGTTGAACACGCCGACGACATTGCGATAACGCACGCCGATCTCGCTGAGTGTGGCGGCGCCCTGGCGAAGCGCGAACGCCCCGGACAGCTGCGGAGTGCGCGTCGTTCCGCGTGCGGATACCTGGCCGTCGAGCATGCCCTCGACATCGCGGAACGCGTCGACGAACCCGAGCATGAAGCGGGCGGGCATGCTGTCGGCCTGGAAGGAGAAGTCGAGCTCCTCGGCCAGGCGACGGTCGGTAGTGGCACCGAGCCGGAGGTCGATGGGAACGCGGCCTTCGCCGAAGAACAGGCGTCGGCCGTCGCGGTACCCTTGCGTGCGCACTTCCAACCTGCGATTCGCGTAGGCGATGCGGCCGCCGAGGCTGTCCAGCGCAGCGTCGTCGAGCGCGAACCGCGTGACGGCAAGGTCGCCCGCGATGATCGGCGATTGCGGTGTGCCGCGCAGCGTGAGACGTCCATTCACGGAGCCCTGCACGGCCGACTCGAAGCTCGCGAAGCGGACCAGCTCGCCCAGCGGCACGGTCTCCAGCGTGGCCGTGAAGTCGAGCGGCGAATCCGGCGTCTCGCCCTCCTCGGCAATGCGCACGATGCGGCCGTTCGCGGCGAAGCGACCGGCGGCACCACCCTGAACGAGACCGACCGAATCTACCGTAATCGTCGGTCCATCCATGATCACGATCGCCGGCTCCGCCAGCCGCCAGGCGCTCGCACCGTCGCCGATGGTAAGGGCAGCGATGCGCGTGGTCAGCGCCTCGCCGTCGCGGCCCAGCTCGACATCGGCGCGGATCTTGTCGCGGCCATCAATGCCGGCGTACGCCTCGACGCGCCACGCGCCGTCCGCCAATCTGCCCGTGACCCACGTGCTGTCCGTACGATGGCCGAACACGACGGCCGAATCGGCGCGCGCATCGGCGAGCAGCCGGCCGGAGTCGCTGCCGAGCCCGGCGCCGGTGGCCCGCAGCGTGAGGCCGTGCACTTGCTGTTCCTGCCAGCGTACGTGCTCGAATGTCGCGTTCGCGTCGAGGGCGAGCGCCGCGATCGATCCGTCGAGGCGGGCCGTAGCCGTGCCCCGCCCATCCACGCGTGCCACCGTCGGATCGGCCGACTCCTCCTCGAACAGGAATCGCTCGAGCGGCTGCAGTGACGAAACCGCGAGACGGGTCTGCAGGGTGCCGGAAGCGGATTCCGTGATGCCGATCGACCCGTCGGCGCGCAGGACGAACCCGGGCCCGTCGGCCACCAGCGTATCGACGTGAAGCAGGCCATCGCCCATGCGGCCGTCGACCTGAACGGGCCCGAGCACGACCTGCGCGATGCTCGCCGAATCGAGGCGGGCCCGGAGGAAGCCGGCGAGCTCCGCGGGATCCGTTCCGTTCACATCGAAGTCGATGCCTCCGGTGATGCTGGCATCGGGCAGATCCGAGAGCACGGCGATCGGTCGGAACCGGAAGAGGGTGGCCGTGCCTTCGAAACGGAGACGCGGCTGGCGTAGCAGCCGCATTCGTGTCGTGACGCGGCCGGCCTCCGACTGCACCGTCCCGTCTACGCTCAGGTCGTTCGGCGTACCTTCCAGCTGCAACGTGCCCGTGGCCGTGCCATCCAAGGCGGCCAGCCGCGGTGATAGCGGGGCGAGAACCTGCAGCCGCAACGGCTGCAGACGCAGCTGCAGGTCGAGCGAAGTGACCTGATCGGTGTACCCCAACGTTCCGGTCACGCCGACCGTGGAATTGCCGACGCCAGGCAGGCGGTGTGTCAACGCGCCGTCCAGCGCGATCCCTCGGCGCAACGGCCCGTTCGCGACGAAGCGCGCATCGATCAGGCCGCGCAGCTCGAGGGCTTCGGCGAAGGCGGCGAGGACGGTCGCATCGAGGCTGTCCACCTCGACCGTGAGGTCGCGCAGCATTGTCTCGTCCATGACGCTGGCGCCGCCACTCCAGCGCAACCGCGCGGAGGACGCGGATCCGCGTGGCCGCACGATGAGGTCGCCCCGCGTCACCAAGTTGTCGAGCGTGCCATCCGCCGCGACACGGCCCGTGATGCGGCCTTCCACGGGCAGCTCGCGCTCCGGCAGGAACGACTCGACCGTGGCACTTTCGAGCGGCGACAGCGCGACATCGACATTGCGCAAACGCATTCGATCGGTCAGGCGCAGGCCGCCGCGCGCCGAGAGCTTGGATCCATCGATCCGTGCCGTGATCGCGTCACCGTCGATGTCGTAGCCGCCCGCGATCGTGACGACCTTGAACTCGCCGGCCACGGTTCCGCCGTCCGGGACGCGGGCATCGACCCAGCGCAGATCCTTCAACGCGATGTCGCGACCGTCGATGTTCAGGTCCAGGCCCGTGCCGGCCTTGCCGAGGGTGACACCGCCGCGTACGCCGACGCGCGTGTCGGCCAGCTCGACGACGGGCAGGTTCAGGGTCAACACGGAATCGCGCAGCGTCGCCCGGCCGCGAACCCGGGTCAACGTGAACGGCTCGTGCAGGACTCTGCCGACGAGCGAGCCATCGGAGAGGCGCACGTCGACGCGAGCGTCGCCGCCGCCGATCAACACGCTTTCCAGACGCGCCGAGATCGCGTCGAAGCGCATGATGCGGACGCGACCGCCGGGCACCGTCTCTTCGACGAAGCGCGAGGCTTCGGCCGGCTCCCTCTCGACCGGCTGCCGCACGAGTAACGTCGTCCCGACGATGCGCACATCACGCAGCTCGATCGGCATCCCGCCCGCGGACGAGGTCGTGTCGGGCGGCGCCTCCGCGACGAAGGCGCGGACCAGTCCGAAGCGGGCCTGGCCGGGCTCCTTGGCGAGTCGAGCCTCCGCCCCCGACAGAACGACGGCATCCAGAACGGGGCGCCGTTTCAAGAACGAGCGCCAGTCGTAGGACACACGCGCGCTATCCATCCGAAGGACGGGCTCACCGTCCGGATCGAGTACAACGATGTCATAGAGCCGGAGACCGCCGAGCAGACCCGGACCGTCGATGCGCGCCACCCGGATCTCGCCTGGGATTCGATCGTTGACCAAACCCAATGCGAACTCACGCACGCGCTGCATGCCCCAGTGCGTCTCGAGCAGGATCCAGGCACCGAGAAGCACGGTGACGATGACCGCGGCGACCACGAGCAACGCGACTTTGAGAGCGCGTGTGATCGCCATCGTCAGAACGCCTGTCCGATGGAGAAGTGGAGCTGCAGCCGCTTGAGAAAGCTGGTGCGCGGATTCCACATCACGTCGGGTTGCGGCTGCAGGGCGCGCGTGTTGCCCAACTGGGACCGATCGTAGATGCGGTCGTCCTCGAGGGGCTGGCAGGGCTCACCGCCGCCCGGGCAGAACTCGAGCCGCGTCGTAAAGACGCGTACGGTCTCCGCATCCTTCGGGTTGTAGCCGACATCGATACGGATCGGCCCGATCGGGCTGTAGTATCGAATCCCGAGGCCGGGCGTAATGACCAGGTCGCGCAGCCGCATGTCCGTGTGCTCGCGCCAGACCTGTCCATAATCCACGAACGCGGCCCCGCGAATCACTTCCCGGAAAATCGGGAAACGCAGCTCGAAGCTGCCTTCGAAGGAGGCGGCCCCGCCCAGCGGCTGCACGTTGAAGGCGTCCGGATCATCGCTCGCGAGGGCGCGCGCGTCACACTCACCCCGGTTGATGGCCTGCGGTGTACACGCGGCTCCACCGCTGTCGGCGGGCTGGAGCAACCGGAACGGGTCGATGGTCAGTGCCTTGGGACCCAGCCGGAACTGCGCGTAGCCGCGAATGCTGTTGGGACCGCCGGCGTAGAATCGCCGCGTCGGATGCACGCCGAGCTCATCCTCGGAGATGCCGTGCATCGGAATAGCCACGCCGGGGCTCAGTCGCGTGGCGATGATCCAGCCCGGCACGATCGCGCTGTAGTCGATGAAGTCACCGGACACGCGAGCGTACTCGAAGTCCGACGCTGTCGCCGCACTGGCAAACTCGCTGTTGACGCGAATCACCCAGCCGCGGTTGGGCGAGAACAGGCTGTTCGACCGATCCCACACCAGACTCGCCGTCAGGGGCACGAGCCAGTGCGGCTCCGCGAGCGCCCGGATCTGGCGTTCGTCGCAGGCCGTGAAGTTGACGCAGAAGACGAGGTCGCCATCGGGGCTCTCCAGCTTCGACAGCTCAGGCCGGATCCCCACGTCGATCGTGGCGCTGCGGCCAATCAGCCGGCGGAACGACACATTGCCGCCACCGCCCGTGCGCACGAACACGCCGGGCAGACTGCGCCGCTCGACGAACAGACCCGCACGAAACGTGTTGTACGGGCTGAAGAACCACGGCTGTGTGAAATCCGCCGAGACCTGACCGTTCGTCTGCGTGTAGATGTCATCCAATCGATCGAGGTTCTCGAAGCCAGGCGCAGGCGCGAGCGCGTTGGCCAGCAGGTTCGAAAGTTGAACCCGTAGCTCCAGCCGTCGCGCTCCGCCCTGGAAGTTCCGACTCACCCAGCGACCTTCCGTAATCAGGTACTCCGCGGTGCTCAGGCCGAGCCCGGCCCGAACCCGATGCACATCGCCTTCCGTCAATCGGACCTGAACGGCGAGCAGCGAGTCGGCCTCCGGGTCCACGCTCGTCTGGATGTCGGCGTGCCGAAACAGCTCCTGACTGAAGATGTTGCGCTGGCTGCGCAGGATCGCGTCTCGCGAGTATACGTCGCCCGGCCGGAACGTGAGCATCTTGCGGACGACGGCGGGCGTCACCTTCGTCGCGCCGACCACCTCCGGCTCACCGAATCGCATGCGTCGGCCCGGATACAGGTCGTAGGACACTCGCGCGATCAGCGAGTCCTGCGGGACCTCGTAGTTGATGAGGACCTCTGCGTCCGCGTAGCCGCGATTCTCCAGCCGCAGCTGCAGCGTGTCGCGCGAGGTCTCGAGCAGCAGCAGGTCGAACGGCATGCCGTCGCGCAGCGGCAGGTTGCGCGCGATGTCGGACGAGATGCCTTCGAGATTCCGCACATCGACCTCGACAACCCGCGTCGGCTCACCCTCCTGGATGCGGTAGTGCAGGACGATCCCGTCATCGGCGCGGTCCGACTCGAGCTCGACACGGGCCTGCCGGTACCCGCGCTGCGCATAGAAGACGAGAAGGCGCAGCACATCGCGCTGGGCGGTGATCTCGTCGTAGAACTGGTGGTCGACGCCGATGCCGAGCCAGCAGATGGGGGCGATTGCGCTGCAGTGAGTCGGCGTGGTCAGGATGGCGGTGGACAGAATGGTCGAGCTGAAGGCGCGGGCGCCGTCGAAGCGGACGTCGACGATTTCGAGGGTGTCGCCGGGCAGCTGTGCGGATGCGACGGTGGGCAGGAGCGCGAGTGCGCCCACGAGGCTGGCCCACCTGCGCCGTGCGCGCATCAGCTCTCCAGCCTGGGACGCAACTGCAGGTCTTCCGCGCCGCCGGCCGAGACCTCGACAAGGTAGTGCTTGCCGGGCCGCGGGAAGGTGTGTCGGCTGATGGGCGCGAATGCGTCGAGATCGTCGAAGTACATATAGTGAGTTACGCGCACGACCGCATCCGAGATCCGGATGAGGTTGAACGTGTTCTTCTCGCGCTCGCGAGCGCGACCGCGGCGGGAGGTGCTGGTTCCTGCCTGGACGATGACGATGCCGCGGTCGGCGGCGCCGGCCGGGTAGACATCGAGAGAGTTGCCGATATAGGCACGGTGCAGGTGCCCGCCCATGAGGATCTCGACGCCGAGCTCGTGCAGTCGGCCGAGGAAGTGGCGAGCGCCGGGCATGACCTGCCCCCCGGCATAGTCGGGGGCGGGCGCCAGGTGGTGGTGTGTGACGACGATGCGAGCGGCTCCAGGAGGCGCATCGGCGAACACGCGCTCACACAGTTCGAGCTGGCGCCGATCGATCCGACCGTTCGTGATGGCGCGAAGCGGCGCCGTCGAGTTGAGGGCGACGATGCGTGCGCCGGGATGGTGCAGTACGGTGTCGAGGTCCGGGTTGATGAACTCGCGGTAGTTGCGGTACGGCGCGAAGAGCCGCTCGAAGACCCGATACAGTGGGACGTCGTGGTTACCGGGCACGACGACGGTCGGCACATCGGGCAGCCGTGCCATGAACCGCCAGGCGTCCTCGAACTGCGAGCGTTTGGCGCGCTGCGTGAAATCGCCGCTGTTGATGATGATGTCGGGGGTCAGGCCGTGCGCCGCTTCCAGCAGTGCCTCGCCGGCACGGGGGATGTAATACGGGCCGAAGTGCAGGTCGGAGATGTGCAGCAGCGTCAACACGGGACCTCCGCCCCGTCGCGGGTCAGGCCGGGGAAGGGCAGGTCGGCCCGGGCCGTCGTGTCGAGCGACGCGCGTTCGCCGCGCTCGAAGCGGAAGAGGCCGGCGCGCGCGATCATCGCGGCGTTGTCGGTGGCGAGGCGGAGCGAGGGGAAGAAGAGGCGGCCATGCTCGGCGAGGCGAGCGGCGAGCGACTCGCGCAGGGCGCGGCTGGCGGCGACACCGCCGCCGAGGACGACCGTGGGACAGCCGGTCGCGGCTACGGCGCGCATCGTCTTTTCGACCAACACGTCTACTGCCGCAGCCTGAAACGCGGCCGCGAGGTGCGCGCGCTCGGCGTCGAGGCTCCCCTCGGCTTCGAGGTCCCGGACCCGCGTCAGCACCGCGGTCTTCAAGCCGCTGTAGGAGAAGTCGTAGTAATCGGCGTCGCCCGGCTGCTGGTTCGAGGCGAGCAGCGGTCGCGGGAAGGGGTGACGTCGGGGATCGCCGTCTCTGGCCAGCCGTTGAATCTCCGGACCGCCCGGGAAACCGAGGCCGAGAATCTTCGCCACCTTGTCGAAGGCTTCGCCGACGGCGTCGTCGCGGGTCTCGCCGAGCAGGGTGTAGCGTCCCCAGGCCGGCACCCAGAGGAGCATTGTGTGGCCGCCGGACACGAGCAGCCCGACGAATGGCGGCTGTGCTTCGGGGTGCTCTTGGGCGGTCGCGAAGAGGTGCGCCTCCATGTGGTGCACGGCGACGAACGGACGTTGCCGGGCGAACGCGGCCGCTTTCGTCCACGTGAGGCCGACGAGCAAGGCACCGATCAGGCCGGGTCCGGCCGTCGCGGCAAAAACGTCGATGGCATCGAGCGTGACGCCGGCCTCGGCGAGCGCCCCGTTCACGACCTCATCGATGACGCGCAGGTGGGCGCGGGCCGCGAGCTCCGGCACGACGCCGCCGTACAGGCGGTGCACGTCCTGCGACAGGATGACATGGCCGAGCAGCTGGTCGGGGGCGCGCAGCACGGCGGCGGACGTCTCATCGCATGAGGTCTCCACGCCCAGCACGAGGCGCGGGTTCATCGCCGTCGGCTCGAAGCGGCGATCTCGCGCCTCGCCGGTGTCGTGTCGGGCGCGGCGAGACGCAGCGGCACGACGACATCCACGCTGACGGGCAACACGGAGAGGATGCCGAGGTTGGTCGTATCGATGGCGACCGTGAGTGTGTCCGTGCCCGCGAGCGAGGCCAGGTCGACGGGCGGGAGGACGATGCTGTCGAGGCCCGCCGCGAAGATGCGCGAGGCCGCACCCCGCAAGCGGACGGTCGGCGGCAGCGGTTTCAGGGGGCCGGCCAGGACCAGACCCGCCGGGGGCGCGCCGGCGGCGCGAACGGCGACGGGCACGACGCGCTCCGCAACGCGATCGAAGACGAGGCGCACACTGTCGTGCAGGATCGCGTCGACGCGGATGTTGTCACCGCCTTCGAGCACCTGGACCTGAGAGAGTCGGAGCGGATAGCTGGTCAGGCTGTCGTCGATCTCGGTGACACGGACGTCGACCGCGGTGCGTCCCGACGTGAGGCGAATCAGCTCGCGAACCGGGCCGGCAAATCGGATGTCGACGGCCGCCGGCTGAGGCGCATCGAGCATGACCCAGTTGGCATCGAGATTGACGACGCGGATGGGGACGTTGCGAACGACTTTGCGGCTGTCCGATTTGGTGACCGTCCAGAGCAGGAAGGCGAGCCCGACGGCGACGGCCTTGAGCCACCAGTCGGAGGTCGTCGACTCCTGCCGCTGGCGGCGCTCAGCCCTCGAGGAGGGATTCGATTTCCGCCGCCAGCGCCGGATCGTCCCACTCCCTCGCGCCCAGAACTTTTCGCTGGATCCTGCCATCGCGGTCGATCAGGAAAGTCGTGGGCAACCCCGCCACACCGAAAACGTCCTCGATCCGGCCGGACGCGTCGCGCAGCACCGTGAAGGTAAGGCCGAACTCCTCAATGAAGGCGGCGACATCGGTGTCGCCGCCAAACCCGGCTCCCTCCGCGTCGACGCTGACGGCGACGACAGATACACCCGCGTCACCGAGGCGTTCGTGCAGCCGTTGCAGTGCAGGCATCTCGGCAACGCACGGAGCGCACCACGTCGCCCACACGTTGAGCACGACGACGCGGCCGCGGAGTTCGTCGAGGCGGACCGTGTCTCCGTCGAGAGTGGCCGCCCCGTAGGACGGCGCCTCGCTGCCCACACCGAGCGGGACGAAACGGGAGCGCGATGTCCAGAGGGCCGCGACGATCGCGA
>JBFJPA010000067.1:0-12742 GCA_041617355.1 Longimicrobiales bacterium | reverse complement strand
TCGGCCGCCTCGGCCGCATGCTGAACGAAATGCCCAACGTGTACACGGAGGTCGGCGCCGTCCTCTACGACATCGGACGGCAGCCGCGCGCCGCACGCGAATTCTTCATCCGCTTCCAGGACCGCATCATGTTCGGCAAGGATTCGTTCCAGCCGGAAGAGTATCCGTACTTCTGGCGTGTGTTCGAGACGGCCGACGAATACTTCGACTATTACCGCGGCTACCACGCATTCTGGAAACTGTACGGCATCGATCTGCCCGACGAGGTCCTGAAGAAGCTGTACTACGCGAACGCGCTGCGCATCACGAAGGGGCTGCCGCAGGACGGCTGGCCGCAGTAGCGGTGGCGAACGCGGCGTACCACGCGTGGTGCGCCGCGTTCGTGTGTGACGAGCTGGTCGGAGGTCCGCAGCTAGTCGTCCTCTTCTCCGATCTTCCATTCGCCATTCGTACGCCCGAGGAACCAGCGGCCGCTCGCCTTGCACGGCGGGGGTGGTCCCATGACCGTTCCTGTCACACGGAGCGTGAACTCCGTGCCGAATCCGTCCACCACGGTTCCCGTCGCCGACAAGGAACGGTTGCCGTTCGCGTCCGGTTCGCCGAGCTCGCCCGTCGCCATCGCTTCCCGGTCAAGATCCGTGCCCGAGTTCCGACCGTCAGGAATCATCCAGACGACGGTCGAGTCTCGCGGATTGGTGAGTTCGCCAGAAATGCTGAATGGCCTGCCCGTGAAACTCGTACCCGTCACGGTCATGACGAGCGGCGCGTCCTCGCTCTCGAAGCAATCGGCGAGCACGCGCGGGACCGCGACCCCGCCGCCTCCACTGCACCGGCAACCATCGAGTGCGGCCACTGCCAGGAGCAGCCCGATCAAATGAGCTCTTCGCATTGTATACCTCCTGCAATCGACGACGGCATGCCACTTCCCGATCGCGGTCGACACCAGCGCGCGGTCGCGGCTCTCCCACGGGCTACGCCGGTGACGGTCCGCCTGGATTGCGCGGAGCTCCGGCCTGACACGCCAGGCTCGCTCATCGCGTCCGGGCTCTACGCCGCAGTGCAATCGTTGACGCCCGCGCCGCAGCGGCCCCATCATCACGTCGTGAGCCGCGCGAGATCCTTCCGTTCCCGAATCGCTTGCAGCCTGCTCGTGCTCCTCGGGGCACTGGGCACGGGTCTGCCTTCGCACCATCACGAAGACGTGGTGCGCGGCGATCCGCACGAGCAGACCGTTTCGGCTGATCACCACTCTCACGGCACGCAGCTCGTCGAGCAGGCGGACCGGGCACCGTCGTCCGCGCCCGACTTCGTCGCTCCCACGCCCGTCGCTTTCGAGCTGATCGTCGCGAGCACCTCGCCCCGCAGCCGTACCCGGCCCGAGCCGCTCCGGCCGATGGAGCGCGCGCCGCCGCCGGACGCCCCCCGCGCCCCGCCCCGCACCTCCTGATTCTCCGGCCGAACCGGCCGGCTCGTCCTCGTACATCCCGAAATCGATCTGTCGCCCCGCACCATCGGGGCGCGAACCGGCACGCGGGGAGCAAGGCCCGTGAACATCGCAATCCGAATGAGCGCGTGTATCGTCGCGACGATCCTGATCGGCGCGGCACGTCCGGCGGCGTCGCAGGAGCTTCGTCGCATCACTCTCGACGAAGCCATGGACCGCTTCGTCCGCAACAGCCTTGAGCTGCGTTTGGCCCGAGCCGAGCTGGCCGAGGTCTACGGTCTGACGCGGCAGGCTGCGGCGGTTCCGAACCCGTTGATATCGGGCACTTGGGAGCCGCTGCAGGATGGCGATCGCTCTTACTCGGAGCGTTACCTGAACCTGAGCCAACGTCTGGAGTGGCCAGGCACGCGTGGCGCGCGACGGGAAGCAGGAGCACACGCCACCAAGGCTGCCGAGGCGCGTTTCCTCGCCGACAGCGCGCGCCTCGCCTTCGAGGTCAGGAGCGCCTACGTGCGCGCCGTGCGCGCCGAACAGGAGGAACGCCTGCTGACCCGCGTGACGGATGTTTTCCGCGAGGGCGAGCGGAACGCGCAGCGGCGTCACGGCGAGGGTGATCTGTCACGATATGACCTGCAACGCATACGCGTCGAGCGCGTTCGTTACGAGACGCGTCTGGCCGATGCCGTGCTGGTGGCGGTGGCGGCCCGCCGCGCACTCACCTTGCTGGTCGAGCCGGACGTCGAGGCGTTGGAATTGGCACCTGCCGACACACTCGGAGGCACGCCGCCCGCGATCGGTGCGGATCGTGACGTCCAGACGATCGTCGGGCGGCGACCGGAGCTCGCGTCGGCCGAGGCTTCCCTTCATTCCGCACGTGCGGCCTCAGAAACCGCTCGCCGGGAACGAATCCCCGAATTCACGGCGACGGCGGGCTATAAATCCCAGTCGGATGGGTTCTCGGGCGCCTTCCTGGGAGTTTCACTGCCACTGCCGCTCTGGGATCGTCGGTCGGGTGCGATCGAGGCTGCGGACGCGCGTGTCATCGGTGCGGAGTCTCGGCTCGCGCTCGCGCAGCGGCAGGTGGAGAACGACGTGCGCCGCGCCACCGACACCTACCGATCCTTGCTCCGACGGGCCGACCTGCTGAGCGGTGAGACCGCAGATCTCCTCGACATTGCACGCGTCGCGTACACGGAAGGCGAGATGGAATTGATCCAGCTGCTGGACGCGGCAGACGCATTTCTCGATGCGCGGCTCGCCGAGATCCGGCTGCGCACGGACCTGTGGACGGGGTTCTACGACCTGGAGCGCGCGGTTGGCGGATTCGGCGTGCCTGCCCGTGAAATGGAGAACGGACGATGATGTCGATGCCCTCTCGTCACGCATGCCGCGTGACCGGACTGCTCACCGCGCTGGCCGTGATCGGGTGTGGCGAGTCGACGACGCCCGAGGAGCCCGAACATGGCAGCGTCGTCATCACGCAGTGGAACGACTCGACCGAGCTGTTCCTCGAGTACCCGCACCTGGTCGCCGGCCAGGCCACGGGCAACTGGGCCATTCACCTGACGGACCGGTCGGATTTCAAGCCGATCCGTTCGGGTCGGCTGACCGTGCGCTTTCTGAGCGGCACTGGGGAAGCACAGACGTTCGCGATCGAGAACGTCGCCCGCGACGGCATCTTCTTGCTCGACCCGGTCGTCGATCGCGCCGGCACGTATCGCGTGGAGCTGCTGCTCGAAAGCCCACAAGTCAACAGCTCGCACCTGCTGCCGGACGTTCGCGTGTTCGCAACCCTGGCTGAGGTTCCGCTCGCCACGGAGGACGAAGGCGGCGGCATCGCCTTCCTCAAGGAGCAGCAATGGCAAATCCCGTTCGATGTGGCCCCGGCGTTGGAAGACTCAGTGCAGCGAACCGTGTCGGCCCCGGCCGAGATCGTGGCACCCGATGGCGCATTGATCCAGGTCAGCGCGCCCGTGGACGGCATCGCGACGGCGGATGCCAATCGCAATGCGCCGTCGGTCGGCCAGAGCGTGCGGGCCGGGCAAGTCCTCGCCGTGCTGTCGCCCACGACGCAGGAGAGCGACTTCGCGCAGCTGCGCGCCCGCGTCGAGCGGCTGGAGCGGGAGGTCGCGCGGGACGAGCGACTGTATGCGGCAGGCGCCATTCCCGCGCGTCGGCTCGAAGAGGCCAGGCACGATCTCGAAGTGGCCCGTGCGCAGGCCGCCACCCTCGGGATCGGCGCCGGTGACTATCGTCTCCGCCTCACCTCGCCGATCGCGGGCGTCGTGGCTGATCGCAACTTCGTGCCCGGCGGCCGCGTCGAGGCCGGAGTGCCCCTCTTCACGATCGTCGATCCGCGCACGGCCTGGCTGCGGGTTCAGGTTCCGGCCTCCGTCGCCGCGTCGATTCCAGCCGGTGCCCGCGCGGCCTTCAGCCTCGAAGGGTCCGAAACAACCCGCGAAACCGTGCGACTCGTGTCGGTCGGCAACGTGCTCGATCCCGCGACGCGCACGGTGCCCATCGTGTTCTCCGTCGCGGCCAGCGGCCTCGCATTCGGCCAGCTCGCCCGTGCCGCGATCCCCACCGGCGCCCGGGAGAACGGTGTCGTCATTGCCAACACCGCGATCATCGATGACAACGGCACCCCCGTCGCCTACGTGCAGGCCGGCGGAGAGACGTTCGAGCGTCGGGTGCTCACACTGGGCGCCACGGACGGCAGACGCACGGTCGTACTGGCCGGAATTCGACCCGGCGAAATGGTCGTGACGACGGGCGGATATCAGGTGCGACTCGCCTCGATGTCCGGCAACGAGTTCGCCGGCGGCCACGCGCACTGAGGAGGACGGGATGCTCGACGCCGTCATTCGTTGGTCCATCCGGAACCGGCTCCTCGTCGTCGCGGCCGCCGGCCTGCTCCTCGTGGCCGGCACGATCACGGCGCTGCGCATGCCGGTCGACGTCTTCCCCGATCTCACGGCGCCCACCGTGACCGTCCTCACCGAAGCGCACGGCATGGCGCCGGAAGAGGTCGAGGCACTCGTCACGTTCCCGATCGAAACCGCCGTCAACGGCGCGACCGGCGTGCGACGCGTGCGGTCGTCGACATCGCAGGGCATCAGCATCGTCTGGGTCGAGTTCGACTGGGACACCGACATCTACCGTGCCAGACAGATCGTCAACGAAAAGCTGCAGCTGGTGGGTGGCGCGCTACCCGCCGGAGCGGGCCCGCCGGTGCTCGCGCCCATCTCGTCGATCATGGGCGAGATCATGCTCATCGCGATCACGGGCGATGCCCGCGTTTCGCGGATGGACATGCGCGCCGTCGCCGACTGGACCGTGCGGCGCCGACTCCTCGCTGTGCCGGGCGTGTCGCAGGTGATCCCTCTGGGCGGCGAGGTCCGGCAGTATCAGGTGCTCGTCGACCCGGACCGACTCGCGGCATTCGACATCTCCCTCGATGACGTACTGCGTGCGGCCGGCGGCTCCAACGTCAATGCGTCGGGCGGCGTGTTCATGGAGGGTGGCCAGGAGTACCTCATTCGGGGAACCGGGCGGGTTCGAACCAGCGCCGACATCGGCCAGACCGTCGTCGCCGTCCGCGACGGAACGCCCGTGCTGATCGATGCCGTGGCCGACGTACGCATCGGACCCGGCACACCCATCGGGCGTGGCTCCGCGAATGCGACGCCAGCCGTCATCCTGACCATTCAGAAGCAACCGGACACCAACACGCTCGAGCTGACCCGCCGCATCGACGAGACCCTCGCGGACATCGAGTCGGCGCTGCCCGCCGGGATCGACATCAACCGTGGCATCTTCCGCCAGGCGAGCTTCATCGAGGCCGCCGTCGACAATGTGCTCGAGGCCTTGCGTGACGGTGCGATCCTCGTGGTCATCATCCTGTTCCTGTTCCTCTGGAGCTCCCGCACGACCTTTATCTCCGTGCTGGCGATCCCGCTCTCGCTCGTCGCGGCCGTGTTCGCGCTGAAGCTCTTCGGCATCACCATCAACACGATGACACTGGGTGGCATGGCCATCGCCATCGGCGCGCTCGTCGATGATGCCGTGATCGATGTCGAGAACGTGTTTCGCCGCCTCCGCGAGAACCGACGGCTGCCAGCCACGGAGCGGAAGACCGTTGTCGACGTCGTGTTCCTCGCCTCCAAGGAGATTCGGGCGAGCATCGTCACGGCGACGTTTATTATTTCGATCGTATTCGTGCCGCTGTTCTTCCTGAGCGGGATCGAGGGCCGCATGCTCCGGCCCCTCGGCCTTGCCTACATCGTCGCCATCATGGCGTCCCTGGTCGTGGCATTGACCGTGACACCGGCGCTTGCGGCGTACCTGCTACCCACGTCGCGCGCACTCGCAGCCGAGCATGAGAGCTGGATCGTGCGGGCGCTGAAACAGGCGTACGCCCGCACACTCGGACCCGTGCTCCGTCACCCGACTGCCGTGATCGTGGGCACGGCCGCGCTCGTGCTTGCGGCCATCGCGGTCGTGCCTACGCTGGGCCGCTCGTTCCTGCCGGAGTTCCAGGAAGGCACGCTCGTGATCAGCGCGCTCACGCTGCCGGGCACGTCGCTCGACGAATCCGATGCGCTGGGCCGGCGCATCGAGGAGATCCTGCTGGCGCATCCGGGCGTGGTGGAGACGGCGCGGCGCACGGGGCGGGCGGAGCTGGATGAACACGCGCAAGGCGCCAATGCCGCCGAAATCGATGTTCGGCTCGAGCTCGACGGACGTGATTACGACGATGTCGTCGAAGAACTGCGCCGAAACCTGCTGGCCGTCCCGGGCACGCAGATCACGATCGGGCAGCCGATTGGACATCGCATCGATCACATGTTGTCCGGCACGCGCGCGAGCATCGCCATCAACATCTTCGGGCCGGACCTGCGCGAGCTGCGCGACCTGGCCCGCCGGGTCGAAGGCATTGTCGGCAGTGTGGCGGGCACGGCCGATGTCGCGGCCGAGCAGCAGGCGGATGTGCCACAGGTCCGCATCGCCATGGACCGAGCGTCCATGGCACGATTCGGCATTACGCCGCACTACCTGGGTCAGGCCATTGACGCGGCGTTCGCCGGCGAGCCCGTCTCTCAGGTGCTCGAGGACGAGCGCAGCTTCGATCTGGTGGTCCGCTTCGCGGAGCCATTCCGCAGCGGCATGGATGCGATTCGGCGCGCACGCATCAGCGCGCCCGGCGGCGGCCAGGTCACGCTGACGTCGCTGGCCGACGTGCGGCGGGACGTCGGGCCCAACATGATCACGCGGGAGAACGTGCAGCGTAAGATCGTCGTGCAATCGAACGTCGCCGGCCGTGATGTCGGGAGCGTCGTTGCCGAGATTCGCGAGAAGATCGGACGGGAGCTCGAGCTGCCCGGCGGTTACTACATCGAGTACGGCGGCCAGTTCGAGTCGGCCGAGCGGGCGACCCGTCGAATCGCGCTGCTCTCGCTTCTCTCACTCGCACTGATCTTTCTGCTGCTCTATGTCGAGTTCCGCTCGATCCGCCAGACACTCCTCGTGATGGTCAATTTGCCGCTGGCCCTGGTGGGCGGTGTGTTCGCCGTATTGCTGACCGGGGGCGTGCTGAACATCGCGACGCTCGTGGGCTTCATCACGCTGTTCGGCATCGCCGTCCGGAACGGCATCCTGATGGTGTCACACTACAACCATCTGCTGGAGGAGGGTGAACCGTTGCGTGAAGCGGTTTGGCGGGGATCGATGGAGCGGCTCAACCCGGTGTTCATGACCGCGCTGACGGCCGGACTGGCCCTGCTTCCGCTGGCGCTCGCGGGCGGCGCGCCCGGCAACGAGATCCAGAGCCCGCTCGCCATCGTCGTGCTGGGCGGACTGCTGACCTCGCTCGCGCTGAATATGGTGATCGTGCCGGCGCTGTTCCTGCGCTTCGGCGCTGGCCGCGCCGCCTAGCGCTGTCCCGACGTGAGCTCGAGCAACGTCGCGACGACGGCGTCCGGCCGCTCTTCGTGGACGTACTGGCCGGATCGGGCGATGCTGTCGACACGAAACTCGGGGATGCGCGCGGCGAGCAGCTCGACTTCGGCATCGGGGATCGACTGCGGCAGCTCAGCGCTGCGCAACAGGATGACGGGCGCTGCGATCTCGCTCAGTGCAGGCTGGAGCAGCCAGGGGTCCTCCGAGCGAGACATCCGCTGCAACATGCGGAGCGTGCCCCACAAGTCTTTCTTGTAGTCGGTGCCGTACGCCTCGATCACATCGGTCGTGACCCAGTCCGGATCGTAGGAAGCGTTGCGCAGACCATCGGTCAGCTTGCTGCGGGCCCTTCCTTCGGCGCCGAAGATCTTGAGGATCGGGGCGAACCGGAGCACGGTGTTCACGCCCGGCGTGTTCAATTGCTCGGCAGGCCCGCCATTGATGGAGACGAGCGCGTCCACGAGGTCGGGTCGCAGGATGGCGAGTCGATAGCCGACCGGCGCGCCGACGGCGTGAACGACGAAGACGGCGCGACGCACGTCGAGCGTATCGAGCGCCGCCGCGATCCGCTCGGCCTGCGCCGTGTACGAATAGTCGGCTTCTTCCGGTCTCGACGATCCGCCTGTCCCCAGCGGTTCCACGATGACGACGCGGCGTCCGGCCGCCTCGAGCTCCTCCGTCACGTGGCGGAAGCCGAACACGCCGCCCAGCAGCCCCGGCACGATCACGACCGTCGGTCCACTCCCCCGCACGGTGACGGACAGCGTCTCGGCAGGCGCGACAATGACGCGATCGCGGATCGTGTCCGGATGCGCGGCCGATGGATGCACGACGAGTACGGCAAGCAGGGGCAGCCAGCCCGACATTGGGTCTCCGTGTTGTGACGACGATTCGAGGATGGCGAGAACCTCGCGACTGGGTATACGCGTTTGCGGCAGATCGCGCAACCGTACGGATGCGACGAGGGGCGGCCCGCTCGACGGGACCGCCCCTCGCCCAAAACCGGAAGCGGCCGACCAACTATTCGTAGCGCAGCGCCTTGATCGGGTCTACGCGCGAGGCGCGGAAGGCCGGCACGAAGCCCGCGGCCAGGGCGAACAGCGCCAGCATGGCGGTCGCCGAGACGATCACGATCGGGTCGTTGCCCTCCAGGCCGAAGAGCAGGGACCGCGCGGCACGGCCGAGGCCCAGGGCCGCCAGGATCCCGAGGCTGCCACCGATCGCGAACATCCAGCCGACCTGGCGCAGCACGAGGCTCCGCACGTAGCCGCCATCGGCGCCGAGCGCCATGCGCACGCCGAATTCGCGCGTGCGCCGGGCCACGGAGTAGGCGAGAACGCCGTAGAGCCCGACTGCCGCCAGCAGCGTGGCCAGTGCGGCGAATGCGGCCGACAACGAGCTGATGATGCGATCCAGGAAGATGTTCTCGCGCACCTGTTGCGGCATCGTCTTCAGGTCTTCGACGGGCAGGTTGGCATCCAGTCCGGCGACGACACCGGTGAGACCGCGCAGCACGGGCGTCGCATCGCCGGACGTGCGCACGTAGAACGACAGCGAGCCGATCATCTCATCCTGTCGCCAGGGCGTGAAGAAGAGCGGCGGCACGGCGTCCTTCACCCGACTGTACTTCGCGTCCCGCACGAAGCCGACGATCTGCATGTCCAGCTCGCCGCCCGCGCCGGTGGCCATGAGCTTGCCGACGGGCTCGCGGCCCAGGTTGAACTTGCGAGCGAACGCTTCGTTCACGATGGCGACCTTCGCGCCGCCCGCGACATCGGCAGCCGTGAACTCCCGCCCGGCGATCAGCGGGATGTCGAATGCGTTGAAGTAGCCCAGGCCGATCTCGTTGAAGCGCGCGCCGGTGTCCGTGTCGGGATCCGCCTGGAACCCCTCCACACTGACATTGCTGCCCCAGTTGCTGCCCGACAGGATCGGCACCAGTGAGGTCGTGACGTGGGTCACGCCGGGCAGCGCGGCCAACTCCTCTTCGAGGCGTGTGAACAGCACGCGTGAGCGCTCCGGCGTATACGCGTTCAACTGCGGCGAAACGCGGAACGTGATGATGTTGTCGATGCGCAGCCCGAGATCTTGCCGGCTGACGTTCTGCAGGCTCTTCAGAAACAGTCCGGCCGTAATCAGCAGCGTCATCGACAGCGCGATCTGTGCCGTGACCAGTGTGGTCCGGAACCGCGTGGCGGCCCGCGTGACGGTCAGATTGCCGGCGTTCGCGCGAATCGTCGAGACGAGGTCGGGTCGCGTGCTGTGCAGGGCCGGGAACATGCCGAACAGGAGCCCCGTGCCGATGGACAGCGCGGCCGTGAACACAATGGCCGACGTCCGCAGTCCGAGCTGGAGCGAGTCGGCGGCTTCCGGCGGCATGATCGACGTGATGACGCCGAGCGTCCCGCGCGCGACGAACAGGCTGGCCATGCCGCCCAACACGGCCAGTACGACGGACTCGGTCAGCAGCTGGCCCAGGACCTGGCGCCGCGTCGCTCCGAGCGAAAGCCGAATGGCCATCTCCATGCCACGGTTCGCGCCGCGCGCGAGCAGCAGGTTCGCGATGTTCGCGCACGCGATGAGCAGCACGATGCCCGTCGTCACCAGCAACATCAGCAGCGGCGTCCGGGCCTCGCCGTGAACCGAGCTCTGGCCGCGACGGCCGTCGGCGAGCAGGACTTGTTTGGCGCGGAACTGCGCCATCGTCTGCTCGCTCAGGCCCTGCTGCAGCGGCGCTTCGACGTCATTCAGGATTGGCTGGTAGACGGCGTTGATCGACGCCTGGGCCTGCGCCATCGATATGCCCGGCTCGAGACGCGCGAACAGATAGACCCAATACGCCCGCCGATCGTCGAAGCCATCAAACCCCGGCGAGACCTGCGCACGCATCGACAGCGGCACGAAGACGCGGGGTTCGGAACCGAGCGTCGTGCCCTCGAAGCCCGCAGGCGCGACGCCGATGATCGTGAAGGTGCTGCCGTTGATCACGATGGAGCGCTCGAGGACATCGCGCGAGCCGCCCAGTCGGGTTTGCCAGAAGGCGTGGCTCAGCACCGTGACCGGGTGGCCGCCCACGTTGCGGTCATCGTCCGGCGTGAACAGTCGGCCGAGCGCCGGCCGCAGGCCGAGCAGCGGGAAGTAGGAGCCCGAGACGAGCGTGCCCCCGCCGTTCAGCGTCTGGCCCTCGTACGCGATGTTCGCGCCGAACGGGCGGTGCCCCGCGATCCCTTCGAAGGCCGTCTCCGCGGCCGCGAGGTCGCGGAACATGAGGTAGCTGAAGATCTCGTCGCAGTCGCCCGCCTGATTGCACGAGGTCGAGCCTTGCATCGGGCCGGGCGCACTCAGGTTGACGAGACGCTCCGGTTCGGCGACCGGCAGCGATTGGAGCAGGATCCGGTCGAACACGGAGAAGATCGCGGCGTTCGCGCCGATCCCGAGGGCCAGCGACAACACGGCGACCGCGGTGACGAACGGCGACTTGAACAGCGTCCGGAAAGCGAGCTTGAGATTGCGCATGCGATTATCGGGGCGGCGGTTCGTCAGGGCCTGCGCGAGCGGCCCGCAGCGCGGGCATGCCCATCATAACGGATCGATTCCCCCTTGTGGTTTCACCACTGACCAATGTCGGGGGCCAGCCCTGACTCCGGGCGGACGGGCGGACCCGGCCGGAGCAGCTGGCGCAGGAAACGCCCCGCCATTCGTTCGAAGACGCGGTCCGGCTGCCCCGCATTTGCTGTCAGCGGGCCCGCGACTCTGGCGCCGCAACGGCGAGCCGCTTTCTTATTGCCGGCGAGAATGCCGTCACTCATTCCGGGAGCCGCCATGCGTCTCGAGACGATGACACCGCGGGATGTTCGCCCGCTCGCACCCACTGCGCTCCTCGTCTGTGCGCTCGCGGCCCTGCCCGTTCCGGCTGTCGCCCAGTCACCCGCCGGGTACAAGGCTCCTGCCGCGGACGTCGAGGCCGTCCGTCAGGCCGCCTTCGATTACATCGACGCCATCTACAAGGCCGACCCCGCACTCGTGCGCAAGAGCGTGCATCCATCGCTCGCCAAGCGGGGCTGGTACGTGGATCGGCAGAACGAATGGCGCGAGACGCCGATGACCTTCGACCAGCTGATCGAGACGGCCCGCACCTGGAACGCGAACGGCCAAACGTTGCGGGAGGGAGCGCCGCGCGCCGTCGAAGTCCACGAAGTGCTCAATCGCATCGCGAGCGCGCGCATCACGGCGCAGTGGGGCGTGGATTACCTGCAACTCGCGAAGTTCGACGATGGCTGGAAAATCGTGAACATCGTGTGGCAGTCGCCGCCCCGATCGGAGCGCTGAGGCGGTCGCGCGTGGAGTGAGTCAGCGTTTGCGTGGCAGCCGCGGCGGTCGTTGGCCGCGGCGCACGGCGCCGGCGATGGGTACGTACTCCAATTCTTCGCCGGCCTCGGCACAGCGCAGCAGCAGGCCGCCCCGGCTCATGTCGCCGCGCCCGACGAACGCCCTGGGAAAGACGAGTCGGTTCTCGAACGCCGTTTGCAGGATGCCGACGTACTTGTCCGTGGCGATACTGCCGAGCAGCACCGCCCGCGCGCGCTTCGAACGTCTCGCGAGCAGCGCCGAGGCAGCCTCGAGCGGCGCCCGGTACGCGTCGTTCCCGATGTCGATCGACGCCGTAGAGAACTCGCGCAGGTCGTCGAGCGTGACGTGGGTGTCGGCGTCCAGCAGACCCCGGCTGGCCGTGATCACCTGAACGCCGGCGACGCCTGCCGGCGGGCGCGCGAATCGCCTCGCATAGGCCAGCTTGCCCCGGAAATACAGGCCGGACAGGAACGCGAAGACCTCGCCGATCGGCGCACCATCGTCGGAGCGCACGCGCACCGCCAGTGCAAACTCGGCTCCATCTCGTAACAGCATCTGGGCGCGCTTGCCCGTGCAGCTCGCGGGTGAGAGCAGGAACAGCGTGGGCGTCATGGTCGGTCCGGTGCGGTCGACGGGTCGCGTGGCCTCGTGGCGGGATCGAATCTCGCACGTGCCGATTGATTGCTGAAGCCCCGACCCGGGGGTCAATCCGGCAAGTCCGCCCGTTGCTTGTCCACCGTCGGGCGGAGGCGTATGGTTCCAGCCAGTGCCGTCCGCCTCGCCGAACCGGGCGATCGGCACGACCGCCATCCCGCCCCTTCCGACCTGAAGCGAGAACGATGCGCGCATCCTCCGTGTTGCTCTTCCTGCTTGCCACGCTTGTGGCGTTCGGCTTCGGCGACGTTCGAGCCCAACAGCCCACCACCTCCCCGTACGACGTCATCATCCGCAATGGCCGTGTGCTGGACGGCACGGGGAATCCGTGGTTTC
>JBFJPA010000066.1:0-12811 GCA_041617355.1 Longimicrobiales bacterium | reverse complement strand
CTGCATGGACGACAGGCACGACGAAGTGCCGGGCTACGTGTGGGTCTCGTCAGCCTGCGCGCAGTGCCACCCGGACGGCAGGAGGTGAGCGCCGGCGCGCCCTACGGCCGGACCGCCACGAACAGATCGGGCCACCACGGGGTGGCCTGATCGTTCACGATCCCGCGTTCGCTGCGCCGGGCGGCATTCCGCTCCGGACGTCGACCAGCCTTGATCGTCCACCCACACGCGTCCTACCATCCGAGCGTCGTTGCGCGCGCGTTCCTCGAAGAATAGGGTGTCGGCGTGGGGGATTTCCTCGTCTTCGTCATCATCGTCTTTGCGGCGTTCTGGGGCTCGATGTTCCTGGCGCGCCGGTTGAGGCCGCCCGCCGCACCGCGGGACACCGCTCTTGCGGGAACCGCCGAGCGGCGTCTCCGCGAATCGCTGGATCTGCTGGAAAGCCGGGTCGTAGCGCTCGAGGAGGAGAGCGAGTTCCTCAAGAAGCTCCTCGAGCCGCGCTCATCGGCCGAGCAGCTTCCCCCCGCCGATCATGAAACGTAACGCGGAAGAACAGCCACGCGGGTTCGTCGCCGCGGTGTGCCTCATCGTTGTCAACGCCGCCCTCTGGCTCGTGTTCGCGGTGATCGTGGCGGCGCAATTGCACCCTGCAATGCCGGACAACGCGGTCATTCGGTGGGGCATGGGTCTGGGCAGCCTGCTGACGGCGGGCGTCCTGGTCACCCTCGCGGCCCTTCTGCATCGGCGGATCGCCAGCGCCTTTTGGCCTACGCTGGCGTTGCTCCTGGCCATTGCGCTGCTCACCTTCGCCGATCAGTTCGGCCTCGCCGACCTGGTCGTGGTGAGCGTCACGCTGGCGCCCGTGACACTGTTGGTGAGGAAGCGGAATTGGTACTTCGGACACGCCCATCACCGCCGGCCATAGCTCGCAGCGAAGGCGAAATCGACTGAGCGGAGTCGTGTGGGTAAGATCCCCGCACCACGACTGACGCGCTTCGATCCACGAGGATTGCCCGATGAAAGCCATTGTGCAGCACGAGTACGGTCCGCCCGATGTCCTCAATCTGGAAGATGTGCAGCGACCATTGCCGGGCGACGGCGAGGTCCTGGTCCGCGTGCACGCCGCGTCGGCGAACGCGGGCGACTGGCACCTCATGCGTGCGGATCCATTTCTCGTCCGCCTGATGTTCGGCGGGCTGTTCAAGCCGAAGCACAAGATCCTCGGCTCCGACATCGCCGGGACTGTCGAGGCCGTCGGCGCTGGCGTGGCGGAGTTCCGGGTCGGGGATGAGGTGTTCGGCAACCTGGCCGAGTGCGGGTTCGGCGGTTTCGCCGAATACGTGTCGGTCCCCGAGACCGCCCTCGCGCCGAAGCCGGCGAGTACGACCTTCGAAGAGGCCGCGGCCGTGCCCCAGGCCGCGCTGGCCGCGCTGCAAGGGCTGCGCGACAAAGGACGCATCCAGGCGGGCCAGGAGGTCCTGATCAACGGCGCCTCCGGCGGCGTCGGCACGTTCGCCGTGCAGCTGGCGAAATCCTTCGGCGCCGAGGTGACCGGCGTCTGCAGCACACGCAATCTGGACCTGGTGCGCGGCATCGGGGCGGATTACGTGATCGATTACACGCGGCAGGATTTCACGCGGGACGGGCGACGGTACGATCTGATTCTGGATGCCGCGGCCTTTCGGCCGGTCTCCGACTATCGGCGCGCGCTCAAGCCGGAGGGTGCATACGTGATGGTCGGCGGCGCCACGATGCGAATGTTCCAGACAATGCTGCTTGCGCCATGGGTCTCCCTGACCAGTGACACGCGCATGGATGTGCTGCTGTCGAAGCCGAACCCGGATGATCTCGGGGTCTTGAAGGATCTGGTGGAGGCGGGCGAGATCGAGCCCGTCATCGACCGGCGCTTCGAGCTGTCTGACGTGCCCGACGCGATCCGGTATCTCGAAGGAGGACACGCCCGCGGCAAGGTGGTCATCACGATGTAGCGCGAGCGGGCCGCGTTCAGGCGGGCTCCGTTCGCAACGTCTCGCGCAGGTAGCGCGCGACGTCGCTCACGAAACGGTGCGTGGTCGCTTCGGCGAGGCGGTGGCCGACGATCGCATCGAGCGCACGGCCGAGCGCGCCCAGCGGCGGCTCGTAGCGGCCTTCGAAATCCAGCTGTGTCTCCGTGCTCGTGAGCGGGTAAACCGACAGCTCCGCGTTCATCAGGGGGAACAATCCCGGCCGTTCCGCACCCTGCCAGCTGAGTCGGATGCGCGTGCCTCGGTTCGCTCCCGGCGCCTGGGCGAGCTCCTCGATCTCGTGGACCGCGATGTCGATCTCTGCCGTGACCTCGACGGCGCCCAGATTCACGCGCAGCTCGGACGCGACATCGCGCGCCCGCGCGGCCGCCGCGTTCGTCGCGGAGCGGAAGATCGCGAGCGCGTCCTGCTCCAGCGCGTCACGGACACGCTCGTACGGGTGGTTCACATAATCGAAGCTGCGGACCTCCGGTCGTGTGCGCACGCGTGCCGCCCCCCTGTGCGTGAGTCGTTCCTCAGGATCCGCATCCGGCGCGATCCGGGCTAGGGCGAATTCCGCGACACCCGCGTCGGGGATTCTCCCGCACCGCCCGGATCGTCCCGGTCGATTTCAGAGTAGGGCTCGTGTGCGGCTGCCGGAAGAGGTGCGATTTCGGGGGCGTCGGCCGGACCCTGAACGTGCCGATCCGGCCTCGCGTGTTAAAGCACCTTGCCGAACCCCGCAGCCGATAAATTGGCTGCGGGGTTGCGGCCCGGTCGTCAGAATCCGTCCACCGGACCGCAGGCGCCGGTGGTCATCTTGCGTTGGATGCACTCGTTGGCCGGCCAGTTGATGCGGTCGAAGACCACGTGGCCCGGCATCGCGCGTGGGAGCTGGTTGAGGCGTTGGTACTGTTTGGCGTCCCAGTACGCCCAGCCGCTCTGGTACATGAGCGAGTAGAGCCGGTTGTACAGGATCTCCGTCAGCAATGCGTCGCCGGCCAGGCCGGTCGCGGCGGGGAGCCCGCCCGCCTTCGTGCGCACGATGTTGACGTCGGCCAGTGCGCCCGCGTTGTCGCCCGTCGCGCGCCGCGCCTCGGCGCGGATCAGGATCAGCTCTTCGTTCGTGATGAGCGGGAACGGCGACGTGTTCGTCGTATACACATTGGGCTGTTCGGTGACGGTGATGCCCGCGAGCGTGAACGACGGCACGGCGCGCGTCTTCTGGACCGCGCGGTCGTCCTTCTGGCCGTTCGCCTTCAGTTGTGCATTCGCGAGGATGCGCGGGTGCACGTAGTGCGTCCGACTCTGGAAGAACGGATTGAACGTGTTGTCCGCGGCGAAGTAGTCGTTGTAGACGCCGCGGTTGAGCGGGCCGTTCGGGTCGATGAAGGATTGGCCGAGCGCCGTCAGCGCGGCCTGCCAGTCGCCCTTCGTCTTGAGGGCCCGCGCCTTGAGCGCCCGGTTCACCTGCGCGAACGTGGCCGGCGTGTTGAAGCCGGCATAGCCGGGCGTGAGTCCGAACGGGAAGCTCGCGCCGGCGGCCTGCAGGTGAGTGAACGCCTCGTCGAAGTTGCGGATCGCCTCGGCGTAGAGCTGCTCGCCGGTGGCAACGGCCTCGAGCTCGCCGGTCGGGTTCTCCGGCGGACGCAGCGGCGCACCGAACTCGGGGTAGACGAGGGCGGTCTGTGCGTAGGCGATACCGGCCACGGTCTTGGCCCAGCCACGCACGGCCTCCTTCTCCTGTTCGGTCATGCCGCCGACGCCGTCAACCGCGCGGAGCAGCTCACGCACTTCGACGAGCGTGCCATAGTTGAAGCCCGCGCCCGAGCCGAACGAGTTCGGATCGCGCGGACCGATCAGGTTGTCCGTGATCGGGCGGGGCTCTTCGGGCGGCAGGCTGTAGATCTCGCGGCCCCAGATCCCGAAGTTTGTGGTGAGCGCGGTCGATATGCCGCGCACGTTGCCCATGAGCCCCTGCGACGTGGCCACGACGCTGCTTCGCGTCGCCGAACCGCCCACACTGGGGTTGTTGAGGTTCGGCACGTCGAGGTCGATCTCGCACGCCGCTACGCCGAGCGCCGCCGCGAGGACCGTGAAGCATCTCCGAGTCATCAGCATTCTCGTCGTCATGGTCAGAACCTCACATCCACGGAGAGCCAGAACGAGCGGCTCGGTGGGTAGGGCCCGACATCAATGTTGGTTCGGATGGCGGTCGTGCCGAAGTTGTGCACCTCGGGATCCATGCCGCGATAGTCGGTGATGCGGATCAGGTTGCGGCCGCTGAGCGTGACGCGCGCCGTGTTGATACCGCGCAAGATCTGGTTCTGCAGCATGGACTGCGGCACCTGCCAGGACAGCGAGACTTCGCGCAGCTTCACGAATGATGCGTCCTCGAGCCAGACGCGGGACGTGCGCGCGGGATACACGCGCAGCCGGTACTCGCCGAGCGTCTCGGGCCGAGTCGTGCCATCGGCCAGCGTACGCATGCCGCAGCCTTCGAGGTTGCAGGGCGCGGCATAGTCCTTGGTGTTGCGGGCCAGGTCGAAGAGCCAGCCGAGCAGGTTGTTCGCGGCCCCGCCCTGCTGCCAGTCCACGGTCGTCGTCAGCGACAACGACTTCCAGCGCAAATCGTTGGAGAAGCCCATGCGGAAGTCGGGGTTCGCATCATCGAGCTGCGTCACGATCCGCGTGCCTGGCACACACAGCCCGCTTCCCGCGGTGGTGCTGAGCGCCTCGAGACAGCGCGGGTCGTCGGCGACCGTGATCGTGTCCCGTCCGACGATCTGCGTGAGTGACTTGCCCTGCTGGATCCGGCCCGCGCCGAGGGACGTGCCGAAGCCGGCCAGTGGCGCATTGAACGCGGGTACGCTGAGCGAGTCCATCTTGGACCGGTCGATCGAGAACGTGATCCCCGTCGTCCAGTTGAAGCCGCCCGTCTGGATGGGAACGGCGCGCAGTGCGGTCTCGATGCCCTTGTTCGTCATGTAGCCGTCGTTGTTGAAAACGGCGTTGTTGAATCCGGTCGAGGGCGCGAGTGCGCGGGTCAGGATCAGGTCATCGACGCGCTGGCGGTACGCCGTGAACTCGATGCTGGCACGGCCGCCGAGCAGTGTGGCATCGACGCCGGCCTCGATCTCGGTCTGGCGTTCCGGCCGCAGATCGGCGGCCGCGGTCGTATTGCCGAGCGCGAGGGTCTGGAATCCGCCGAGCGAGCCAGGATTCAGGTTATTGAACTTCTGGCCGAACTGCGGCTGCAGGCCGGCCTGGCCCCAGGCCGCGCGCAGCTTCAGCTCGTCGACCAGGTCCTCGCGTACGCCGAAGCGGAAGGAGCCCGCGACCTTCGGATAGTAGAACCACTTGTCGGTCTGCACGTTGTTGCTCGACCGGTCCGCGCGCAGCGAGCCCGTGAGCAGCAGGCGGTCCTTGATCAGGACCTCCTCCTGCACGTACAGCCCGAGGTCCTTGCTGCGGCTGCGGATCTGCTCCTGGACGCGCTGCACGGCCTGATTGATGTTGCGCTGGCCGGGGAACAGATCTTCGGCCTGGGCCCGGATCGTGTTCAGGTCGCGGAACTCGTACTGCACGCCTGCCGACGTCGTGGCCGTGAACAGGTTGTTCGTGGGCAGATACGAGTGCACCGCATTCACGCTGAAGTTGTACTGTCGGCTCGCCGTCCTGCCTTCCACGGACGCGCCGGGTCGGGTGTCCACCGGCGTGCAGCCGGCGCCGAGACACTCGAACTGCACGTCTTCGGGCGCGTAGACCTGATTCTCCTGGTCGAACACGTCCGCGCCGCCCTGGCCGAGCAGTCGTAGCGAGTGCTCGTCGCTACGCCACAAGTCGAGCGTCGCGCGAAGACTGCCGATGAAGCGGTAGACGGCCTCTTCGTTCGAGACGAACTCGACCGTCTGCAGCGGATTCGAGTTGGCGAACACGTTGGTCGGGAAGAGCCCGTCGCGCGGACGCAGGTCGATGAAGCTCGGCGTGCTCGCGAGCGTGACATAGTACGTCGTACTCGAGTTGTCATTGCCCGTGAAGCCGCGGCCGGTCCGCGTATGTGCCGCATTGGTGCGCAACTCGAGCGCGAGCCGGTCGCTCACGTTCTGGTCGAGGTTCAGCGCCATCGTGTACTTGTCGTAGAACGTGCCTTTGACGACGCCATCCTCGTTGTGGAACAGGCCGGACGCGTAGAAGCGGGTCTGGTCGTTGCCGCCGCTCATGCTGAGCGCGGTTTCGTAGGCGGGTGCGTTGCCGCCGGCCAGCTGCTCTTCGAGATCGAACGGGCCCGGCAGCTGGCCACCGAACTGCGCGAGGTAGTTCTGTGCTCGCGTGCCGCGCTCGGCGACGGCCTCGGCGACGCTGCCGTAGGTCCGCGTCTCCAGTTTGTTGGCCAACCGGGCGATGCCGAAGCGCTGCGTCAGGCTGAACTGCGTTTCCCCGGCGCGGCCCCGCTTGGTCGTGATCAGGATCACGCCGTTGTTGGCCTTGGAGCCGTAGATCGCCGCGGCCGAGCCACCCTTCAGGATCTCGATGCTCTCGATATCCGCGGGATTCAGATCCGCGATCCGGTTCGGCGCGTTGTCCTGCACATTGGAAATGCCGCCACCCGCGTTCGTGATCGTGTTCGCGCCGCTCGGAATGGCGATGTCCGAGACGATCACGCCGTCGATGACGTAGAGCGGCGTCGCCGAGCCGAAGATCGTGCTCACGCCACGCAGGTTGACCTGATTGCCGCCGCCGGGCGCACCGTTGTTCATCTGGATGTCGGCACCTGCGACCTTGCCGGCGAACTGTGTCTCGATGCTCGCCGTCGGCACGATGTTGAGTTGATCGGACGACAGCGTGGACACCGCGTTCGCGAGGTTGCGACGCTGTACGCCCGTCGCCTGGCCGGTCACGACGATCTCATCCAGCCGAAGCGGGTCGGTCTCGAGCTGGATCTGCACCGTGTTCTGGCCGGCGGGAACGGACATCGTGGCACTCTTGAAACCCAGCATCCGCACGGTCAACGTCACGTCCGACTGCGGCGCCGTGATCGTGAACGTGCCGTTGTTGCCCGAGATGGCCGTTGCCGCGGTCCTGCCCGCTGCGGCAACGGCGGCCGCGCCGAGCGAGATCTCGGCGCCAATCAGCGCTTCACCACTCGTCGCCGAGACGACACGACCTGTCACGGTGCGTGTCTGTGCGTATGCTGACGTCGCCTGCAACGGCAACAACGTCATGACGAGGGTGAACGCCTTACCGAGACCGATCCACGTCGGTCTGGGCAGCCACGTCCGTGGCGACATTGGTCGATCCATGGAAGTCCTCCGTGCGGGTTGGCTGGGGCGTGACCGGGCGAACCCGGCGAGCGGCAAGTCGCGGTGATGTCCGGCGTCGGGCATTCTGATTGCCGTATTCATTGAACGCGTTGCACGTATGCAGTTGACACGCGTTCTGTGGCGTTCGGTACGACCGGCGTTCGGGTGAGGTTGAGCGGCGAAATGCGAGGTTGAACGAGCGGATCAGCGCGTCGTCGCCGGCTCCGTATCTAGACGCAGCAGCAACTCGCGCAGCAGGGGAACGGCGCGATTGGGGTCAGGGCCGGGATCGAAACGAAATGCGCCGCGCGCCAGGTGCGGCGCGAGTGCGTCGGGCAGCGCGTGCGCGAAAAGATCGAAGCCGGGCTCGATGCGGTCCAGCAGCAGCGCTTCGGCCTCGCGTGTCGAGAGCGGCTGGAATCCAGGTGGGCCGCCGCTCCGTCGCAGGATACAGATCTGAACGCGCTCGACCCACGGCGGGCCATCGCGTCCGTCGGCCGTGGGCAACGCGATCTTCTGCTTGCCGTTCGCCAGCAGCGAAGGCCGCGCATCCCGCAGCTCGTCGAAGTAACGCGCGGCGTCCGCCGGCAGGTGCAGGAAGCCGGGCCAACCCCAGACTCGCGGTTCGGGCTGCGTCTGCAGATACACGCAATCCTCTGTGAGGAGACGCAGGCTCGCGTGTGCGCGCAGCGCGGCCCACGCGAGCGTGCTTTTCCCCGTCCCACTGGGCCCGGCAATGAGCAATGCGCGTCCTCCTTCCGCCAGCGCCGCCGCGTGAAAGGGAACGCGGTCGCGCTGCGTCACGAGGAACAGCGCCGCCGACTCCAGCATGGTGTAGCGAAAGTGCTGTGCATCGGCGACGAGCGCGTTCGTCACCCTACCGACGGCACGTCCGGCCTTGGCGTCCGCTTCGATGACGCTCGTGTCCGTACGCATGCGCACATGTGTCGGGGATTCCAGGTCGTAGCTCACGGGCGGGCGGGGCCCGGTCTCCGAGCCGGACACGACGCGGAGCTCAATCGAAAGGTCCGCGTCCGCAGCCGCCGGCCACGCCGCGAAGGCCTGACGGGCGAGGGCCAGGACGGCGTCATCGTCGGATGCGATGCGGACCGGGATGCCGAGGATGCGGCGAACGATCTCGTGCATTACCGACTCTTTGTGGAGCGCGTGATCGACTCGTACAGGGCGAGCACGGCGGAAGCGGTCGCATCGGCATCCTCCGCCAACGCCCGTTCGTGTGCCGCCCGCGCCACCTCGAGGCGTCGGGGCTCGTTCGACAACATCATCGCCACCGCATCCGCGAGCGCATCCGCATCGCCGGGCGGTACCGTGACGGCCGCATCGGGCGCCCATTCCTCCAGGTGACCGACCGCCGTGCCGACCGTGGGCACGCCCGACATCGCCGCTTCCAGCACGGCGATCGGGCCGGCCTCATGCCGCGATGCCATCACCATCAAGTCGGATCCGAGAACGTGTGGGCGCAGCTCGTGCTGTGTCCGGAAGCCGTGAAACCGGGCGTGATCGGCCAGGCCATGTCGTTGCACAGCGTTATCGGCCAGTCCGTGCAACACGTCTTCGCCGATCACATCGAGCGTGAACGCGACGTCCCGCTTCACCAGTCGGCCGAGCGCGGCCAACAGAGTGAATGGATCCTTGACCGCATTGAGACTCGCCACGTGGACGAGTCGGGCCGGCCGGGCCGTGTCCCGCTGGCGCGGCGGGCAGGGTGGCCACGCCGTGCGGTCCACGCCGAGGGGAATCCGGAGGGCCTGCACGCCGAATTCCCCCGCACGCTGCACGACCGAGCGGCTGGGCGCCGTCACGACAGTCGCCCCTCGCAGGACCGCGCGGACGATGCGTCGGCCACGGCGGGTGCGGGCATCGCCGTAACCGATTTCCGGCAGGCTGGCCGTCTCGCCACCGGCCAGATGCACGACGACCGGAACGCCCAGCGAGCGACCGACCGGAACCGCGACCGTGCCACACCGCGTCGCCCAGAAGGCGTGCAGCACATCGAAACGGCCGCGCGCATGCTCGGCCAGCACGGCGGCGGCCACACGTGCCGGCCGGATTCCCCGCCCGGCCGCGTGCACACGTGCGCCGTACAGCGTGTACTCGTGTGTGCGCGGAGCCGGCGAAAACGCGAATGCGTGGACCTCGGCCTGACGCGCGAGCCGCTCGATCAGCCAGAGCAGAGCGGGAATGACGCGATGCGTGCCACTCGGATCGAGGCCGCCGGGAACCAGGATGCCGACCTTCATGGTGCTCAAGATACAGCGTGCGACGGGATGGCGAAGGGGCGGGCCGGCCGGCGTCTTCGCGTGCGCTACAGGAAACGTGAATGCGGCCCTCGCCGGACAGCCTATGGTTTCCGGGGATCGACGAAATCCGGCACGACGACGACCAGGTGCGCCATCGGCGTGCCGGGCCGTGCCACCTGGATCCACGGAAGTGCGGAAGCGAGCCCGATCGTCTCGGTGGTGAGGTAGGGCACGTACAGCATGATGTGGGGCCTCCAGTTGCCGGCATCACGTCCGGATTCCGGGTCGAACAGCCGCTGGCCCGAAGACATCATGTACGACATCGCCGGCCGTTTCGGCAGCGGGATCTTGCCGGTCCCGATCGCCTCGGCGAGCGCGGCCTCCCGCTCCACATCGTCGTGCCCGCCGATGCGAAGTCGCATGTACTCGAGCTCCCACAACAGGATCGTGGCCGCGGCCTCCGCATCGTAGCAGATCGGCTCGAGGCTGAGCGGCATCGAGCGCGCCACGATGCAGTGGTTTCCGTTGCTGCCCTTCACGGCCGTCTCGTACGTGCCATCGTCGCGAATGACCCAGATGGTCGCGTCGTCCGATACGGCCGCCGGTGCCGCGCTGCGCGCCAGCGCGATCTCGTCCACGGCAGTCAGGCGCACGTACGCCGACGCGTCGACCTGGGCAGCGAGGTAGCCCGGCACGAACACCGACAGAACGCAGATCACGTGTCTTGGCTTCATGGCGTTGCTCGCTCCGCTACGGGTAGGTCGCCGCGTGTTCCTTTCCCGTTTGGACCGGGCGGAGCCGTACGACGTTACACGCCGACGCTACCGCAGCACCGCCCGATACACGTTGGTCAACTCGCGGCCGACGGTATCGAAGCCGAGGTGTGCTTCGAAGTGATGCCGCGCCGCGGTGCGCAGCTCGGCGCGTTCGGACTGCGCCAGTCGAACGAGCGCGTCGGCCATGACCGCGGCATCGCCGGGCGGGTACAACGCGCCGACCTGGCCTCCGCGCGTGATGCGATGGAGCGAGGGGATATCCGTGACGATGGGCGTCGCTCCACAGGCGAGCGCTTCGATGATCGCGTAACCGCTTCCCTCGCGATGGCTCGACTGGATCAGGAAGTCCGCTGCGCGCAGTGCGCGCTCGACATCGGGCCTCGCGAGCGCGCCGCCCAGGTGCACGCGCTCACGCAGGATCGCCGAGTTGGCGACACGGTCGCGGACGGCGGACTCGAGCGGCCCCTGCCGCCAGAACATCCAGAGGCGGGCATCGGCAAGCGCGTGTAGCACCCGTTCGAATGCAGCGAGCGCCGTGAGCGGATCCTTGTTCGCGTCGAGACGCGCCAGCCAGATACAGCAGGGGTCACCGTGCAGGCCCGTGCTACGTCGGGCTTCGCCGCGGTTGCCGGGTGTAAACGTCGAGGACGACTCGAGCACCTCGTATACCGGTGTGGTGGGTCCGAGTGCGCCGGCGGCGACGAACGGCAGCGCCTGCTCCTTCGCCGTGAACACGACGCCGGCCGCACGGTCGAGGGCCCGACGCCAGAAGCGGGCGGCCCAGCGCGGCGGCGGCCGGTCTGCGTGATCCTGCGCAACGATCGGGGCGGACCCATTCACTGAGGCGAGTCGTGCCAGATGACGGGGGAAGCCGAGTCCCTGCACATGGAGCACGTCGGCCCCGACCTCCGCGACGCGGCGTGCGACACGATCGCCGCCCGGGGATGCCCAGAGGCCGAGCCGTCCGTGCACGCGGGTGGGCCGGGGCTCGCGCACGAAGACGTACCGCACGCCCTGCCGCTCGCAAACGGCGTCGTGTGCAGCGGCCTGCACGACCGTCACCTCGACGCCCGCGTTCACCGTGGCTGTCGCGACGGCGGGCAGTGTGGGCCACGCTTCGAGCAGCGCGTCCGGCTCGCGCGCCAGCGGGTCCGCGTGGAAGCTCACCTGGGCGACGTGCACGGAACCTCATGCTGCTTCCCTGCCCAGGCGCGCTCGATCGCATGCGTGAGTCCGGCACGGAACCGCTCGGGCGCGAAGCGTCGCGCGTTCGCGACGAGGCCTTCCGTGTCGAACGTCGTCTTCTCCGCACGCTCGATCGCGGCGTTGAGCGAGGCCGCATCCAGCGAGCGGAAGAGTACGCCGGTCGGCGGGGCGCCGCCCGCGGCGTCGAGGTCGTTCACCGTCTCGAGCGCGCCGCCCGCACCGTACGCGACGACGGGCGCGCCGGCCGCCTGCGCCTCGACCGACGCGATGCCGAAATCCTCCTCGCCCGGCTGCACGAAGCTGCGGCAGCGAGCCATCAGCGCGGCGACTTCAGCGTCGGTCAGGGATCCCGTGAACCGGACGTTGGATGGCGCGTCACGACGCAACCGTGCGTATTCCGGACCAGCGCCGACGATCACCAGCTCGCGGCCCGCATCGCGGAACGCTGCAATGGCGAGATCGACACGCTTGTAGGGAACCAGCGCGCTGACGAGCAGATGGAAATCCTCGCGCAGCGCCGCCGGCTGGAAGCGCGCGACGTCGACAGGCGGGTATACGACGTCGGCCGCACGGCCATAGGCCCTGCGGATGCGGCCGGCGACGTTCCGCGAGTTTGCGACGAATGCGTGCACACGGGACGCCGTGCGCCGATCCCACGCCCGCAGCCGTGGCGCCAGCATGCGCATCGCCATGCGGACCGGCAGGGAGGCGCGGCCCGGCCCGAAGTACGCGTCGTACTGGTCCCAGACATAGCGCATGGGCGTGTGGCAGTACGAGACGTGGAGTGCGCCCTGCGGCGGGCGAACCGATTTGGCCACGCAGTGGCTGCTCGACAGGACCAGGTCGTACCCGTGCAGGTCGAGCCGCTCGATGGCCGCCGGGAAGAACGGCAGGTAATACCGCCAGTGCGTCCGCGAGCGGGGCAGCCTTTGCAGGAACGACGTGTGGATTGGCCGGTCCTCGATCCGCGCCGTGACCGAGCCCTGCGCGTGTACGAGTGTGAACAACTCGGCATCCGGATACAGCTCGAGGATGCCTTCCAGCACGCGCTCGCCTCCGCGCATCCCGGTCAGCCAGTCGTGCACCACCGCGACGCGCACGTCACGCCTCCGCGATGACGGCCGGCGTGCCGGCCGCGGCCATACACGCGGCGAGGACCTGATCGGCGGTAGCGTCCCAGGTCCGCGTACGTGCGACGGCCGCGCCGCGCGCGATGCACGCGTCCCGCTCACTGCCCGGCCTGGTCAACACGCGCAGTTCCG
>JBFJPA010000065.1:0-12877 GCA_041617355.1 Longimicrobiales bacterium | reverse complement strand
GTGTACGGTCTCGCTGAACAGCCAGGCCGGACGGCCCAGCTCATCGAACGTCGGCAGCGGACCGAGGCCCTGCAGGAACAGCAACACGGCGAAGACCGTCTCCGTGAAGTTGTCGCCCTGCGGCGCACAGCCCGGGATGTTGACGACCGGCAGGCCGAACGCGCTGCGGAAGTCCTTGCCGAGGAAATCCATCGCGCTCATGGCGCCGGTCGGGTTCCCCTCCGCCGACGGAATGCCGCCCCAGGTCGCACACGTGCCGATCGCGATGACCGCGGCCGCGCCGGGCGCCAGCCGACGAACCCATTCCGCCGTCGGCACCGGCTGCGGCTGCTCGAAGCCTTCGCGCTTCTCCACGCCCATGGCCGAGAAGTAGCCGCCCGTGCGTGCCGCGATCCGTTCGTCGGCGATCGAGCCCTCGATCACCACGACGTACGGCGCGCCCAGCTTGCCTTCCCATGCCAGGTGGAAGTTGTGCACGAACTCGTGACCTGCTTCGACCGCCAGCACCGGGTGGTGCAAGATGACCTGCGGCATGGCCGGTACCGTGCCCGCGAGCAGTCCCTCGATGCCGGGGTTCGTCGCTCCCGAGACCGCGATCGTGCAGCCGTCGCAGCTCATGCCCGCGAGCCAGTACACGTGCACGGTCTTGAGCGGGCCCAGCGGCAGCCGCTCTCGCTTCGGCTCCGGCTTCGCTACCGGCGGCGTTTCCCGTTCGACCCGTTCACGCTCGACGACGGTCGCCATACGGTCACTCCTTCGAGAACGCGGGGGCGGCTGCGAAATCGGCGGCACCAACGGACGTGCCGGGCCCGGGGCAGGGCTCATGCCGTGGATCGCGAGGAATCGCTGGCTTCGTGCGCTTGCGGATCTTCATACGGAACTCCGGGCGCAGTTGGGTGCGGGCATCGCGCGGGCGGAGCGGCGCGACCCGTTTAGTATACGACGACATCCGAAACGCGACCACCGCACTTCGGTGAGCCGAAGCGGTTCAGCCTGCGGCGCCGTCCTGGACCTCCGCCAGCAGCGGACGGAGCCGGTTCAGCAGCTTGCGGCCGGACATCGTCAGCGTATATGCGGTCACGGGGACCGCCTCGCCCGGCCCTTCGCGCTCGACGAGACGCGCCGTCGTCAGGGCACGCAGCGTCTCCGCGAGCGTGGACGTGCTCGCGGCCGGCAGTGCCAGTTCGAGGTCGCGAAACCGGGCCGGCTCACGGGCGTGAATGGCGCTCAGCACGGCGAGCGAATACCGGCGGCGGATGACCCGCAGCAGGTTCTCGACGCCGCAGTAGCACGTCGCCGGGTCCGCCTCGCCCGGCGAGCCACACCCGCAGGCCGGGACGTCGGAGGCGGCGAAGCCGGAACCATCGGGAGGATCATCGCCCAACCCGTCGTGTCTCTGCCGTTCCATCAACAGATCCTCGGCAAGGCATCGCCGACGAGCATGTCGAGCACACGCGATCCGCCGATGCCCGTTCGGAGCAAGACCATTCCGTCCGGCTCCTCGACGACCTCGCCGATCAATGCGCCGTCGCGGCCGAGTGGATGGCCCCGGAGCGCGGCGAGGGCGGCACCGGCCTCGTCGGCCGGAACGATCGCGAGGAGCTTGCCCTCGTTCGCGATGTGCAGCGGGTCGATGCCGAGCAGCTCGCAGGCTCCGCGCACCTCGGGCCGCAGGGGGACGGCCTCCTCGTCGACGACGATGCCCAGGCCCGCCTGCAGCGCGATCTCGTTCAGGCTGGTCGCGACGCCGCCGCGCGTGGGGTCCTTCAGGACGCGCGTCCCGGGCGCTGCGTCCAGGACGGCGGCGGCCAGCGTGTGCAGCGGTGCGGAGTCGCTGCGGATCTCCGCCTCCAGCTCGAGCGCCTCGCGCGCGAGCATGACCGCCATGCCGTGGTCCGCGATGGTCCCACTGATCAAGACCCGGTCGCCTGGTCGAATGCGCGAGGGCGCGAGCACGATCTCGTGTCGCACGATGCCGATGCCGCTCGTGGTCACGAACATCCGGTCTGCTTTGCCCCGATCGACGACCTTCGTGTCACCCGTCACGACCTGGACCCCGGCGTCCCGCGCGGCCCGGGCAATGGACTCGATGACACGCTGCAGCTCGGCGACGGGCAGTCCTTCTTCGAGGATCAGCGCGAGCGACAGGTACAGCGGGTCGGCGCCCGCGACCGCGAGGTCGTTGATCGTGCCGTGCACGGCGAGCGTGCCGATGTCGCCGCCCGGAAAGAAGAGGGGGCTGACGACGAACGAATCCGTCGTAAACGCGAACCGTCCATCGGCCACCCGCTCCGCCACGAACACGGCGGAATCACCCAGCGGATCGAGCAACGGATTGGATAGTGCGGGGGCGAGCAACCCCTCGATCAGGTTGAAGCTCGCCTTGCCGCCCGACCCGTGGCTGAGCGTGATGTGTTCGTCACGCAGGCGGAACTTCGCGCGCCGCGCCCGACGCGCACGCTCCATCCGCTCGACCTGTGCGGCGAGCGAGGATTCCAGTCGGGAGCTCATGGCGCGGACTCGACGGGCTTCGTCTGCGACACCGAGCGCGCGTCGCGGCCCGCGCGCATCAGAGCGTACCGGCCATAGTTGTAGTATGCGGCGCACGCGCCTTCGGGCGACACCATACACGTTCCGATGGGCGTCTCCGGCGTACACGCGTTTCCGAACACGCGGCACTCCCACGGCTTGATCACTCCTTTCAGGACCTCGCCGCACTGGCATGCCTTCGGGTCCGTCACGCGGACGCCCGGAACATCGAAGATCACCTCCGCGTCCCATGCGGCGAACTCGGGCCGAAGCTTGAGGGCGCTCTGCGTAATGAAACCGAGGCCGCGCCACTCGAAGAACGGCCGCAGCTCCATGGTCCGCGACAGGATCTCCAGCGCTTTTCGATTGCCGTCGGCGCGGACCACGCGCGCGTACTGGTTCTCGACGCGGGGACGGCCGGACTCCAACTGCCGCAGGATCATGACAATGCTCTGCAATACATCCGTCGGCTCGAAGCCGGAGATGACGACCGGACGCGCATAATCGCGGGCAATGAAGTCATAGGGTCGCAGCCCGATGATCGTGCTCACGTGGCCCGGGCCGATGAAGCCATCGATCCGCATGTCGGGCGAATCGAGAATGGCCTTGATCGCGGGGATGATGGTGACGTGGTTGCAGAAGATGGAGAAGTTCTCGACCCCTTCGGTCTCGGCGCGCAGCAGGGTTGCGGCCGTGGACGGCGCCGTCGTCTCGAAGCCGACCGCGAAGAAGACGACGCGCCGGTCCGGGTTGTCGCGCGCGACCTTGAGCGCGTCGAGCGGCGAGTAGACGAAGCGAACGTCCGCGCCCTTCGCCTTCGCATCCAGCAGGCTGCCGTGCGAGCTCGGAACCCGCATCATGTCACCGAAGGTCGTGAAGATGACGCCCGGGGTTGTGGCGATGGCGATGGCATCGTCGATGCGGCCCATCGGGATCACACAGACCGGACAGCCAGGTCCGTGGACGAGGTCGACGCCCTCGGGCAAGAGCTGCTCGAGGCCGTGCTTGTAGATCGAGTGGGTGTGGCCGCCGCACACTTCCATCAGCTTGTACGCTCGGCTGGCGGCCAGTCCTTCGATCTCCCCGACCAACCGCTGGATCAGGTGCGGATCTCGGTATTCATCGACGAATTGCATGGTCATTCGGATCCGTCACTTGTGGAACGTTCATCGAAGTGGGCGTGAACCAGATCGAGCAGCGTGTGCCACACGGTCGCCTGGCCTTCCTGGATGCGCGGGATGTGATCGGAGCGGGCAATGAAGCAGTGATCCACGGCTTCACTGCGTACGGCCTGCCCGCCGTCGTATCCGGCCAGTGCGAGAGTCAGCAGCCCGCGGCGTTTCGCCTCGCGAAGCGCCGCGAGCACGTTCGGCGAATTGCCACTCGTCGAGATGCCGAGCGCGATGTCGTTCGGCTCACCGAAGGCGATCACCTGGCGCAGGAATACGTTGTCGAAGCCGACGTCGTTACCGACCGCCGTCACGACGGCGATGTCGTTGACGAGCGCGAGGGCCGGCAGGGGGCGCCAGCCGGGGAACGGCGGCACGACACAGTCGGCGGCGGCGTCCTGCGCGTCGGTCGCACTCCCGCCGTTGCCGAAGGCGAGTAGCTTGCCGCCACGCTCGAACCGCTCGGCCATGGCACGCGCAGCATCGACCAACAGCGTCGCGTACTCGTCGGCGATCTGACGGCGGAGTGCCACGACATCGGCGCACTTCTGCAGCGTCGAGCGACGGACGTCGGCGAGGAGGCTTTCGATCGTCGCGACGGGCGCCTGCGCGTCGTCCGCGTAGAGGAACGGATACAGCTCGCGTCCGTAATCCCGCTCGCTCATGCGTCGTCCAGCCGCGTGATGGCGAAGCCCTGGTGCACGAGAATCGTGTCGCCGGGCGCAACATGGTCCAACAGGTCGAGTGCAACCGTCTGCACGACGCCGTCGACCTGGACTTCGCCGGTGCCTCGCACGTCGTCCACCGCGCGCACGAGCCCGGGCTTCGCCTCATCGCCGCAAATCTCGCAGTGACCGTGAGCGTTCGGCACACAGGACGGCTCACTCGTGGCGCGGCCCCGGGGTTTCATTACGCGACCTTGTTCTCGAAGAACACGTGCACGAGCTCCCAGAGCACGTGGTAGAGCGTTTCCTGAACCTCCTGCACGACGAACGCATCGGTCGAAGGCACGACGAAGTGGAAATCCAGAGCCTGTTCGGCGAGCCGGCCGCCGTCTCCGCCCGCGATGCCGATGGTCAGGAGTCCACGTTGCCTGGCGGCGGAGAGGCCGGCCAGGACGGAACGGCCCTGGCCGTCGGGACTCAGTCCCATCGCAATGTCCTGAGGTCGGCCCAGCACCGCGAGCTGCCAGTCGAACCCGTCCGCCGGGGTCGGGGTCTGGCGGGCGGCCGTAAACGTGGCGATGTCGCTGGTCAACGCGATCGCCGGCAGCGCGCGTTTGCCGACGATGACGGGATGCACGAACTCGACTGCGACGTGCTGCGCGTCGGTCGCCTGCGCCCCTTCTCCGAATACGAGCAGCCGGCCACCGGCTCCGAACCGGCGCGCCATGGCCAGGCAGGCCCGTGCCAGCGTGTCGGCTTCGGCCTCGAAGAACGCAGTCGGCACGGTGATGCTCCGGTCGAACCGCGTCGCGACGCGCTCGGCGAGTCGATCGGCCGTGGCCGGGCCGGGTGGCCGGTCACCACTCATTCGATCTCGCTCTCCGCGATCTGCTCCAGCTCCTGCTCGTAGAGGTCGCCCAGGCTGGTCAGGAATTCGATGGTCCGGCGGGCTTCCAGCTCGTCGATCTTGCTGAGCGCGAAGCCCACGTGGATGAGCACCCAGTCGCCCACATCCAGGCCTTCCGGCAAGACGAGCCCGACGTTCACTGTGCGGCGCACGCCGGACACGTCGACCTTCGCGAGGTGGCGAGTCGGATCGACGAATTCTACGACTTTGCCGGGGATGCCCAGACACATGTTGGCCTCCGTTGCTACGAATCGACCGTCTGCATCGCCGCGACCCACGCCTGGCCGAGGCTCAACCCACCGTCGTTGCACGGCACCTGCCGGTGCATGAGGACGTCGAAACCGTGGCCCTCCAGTTCGGCGGCGGTCCGTTCCGTGAGCAGAATGTTCTGAAACACGCCGCCCGTGAGTGCCACGCGCCCCACACCGGTCCGAGCGCGCACTCGCGTCGCGACGTCCACGATGGACCGCGCCAACGAGGCATGGAACGCACCGGCCACGGCGGCCGTCGAGCGGCCGCTCATGACATCCCCGGTGAGCGCGCGGATCAAGGGCGCCGAGTGAATGACGTATGCATCGCCGCGCTCCTCGACGTCGAGCGGGTACTCCGGCGCGGCGGCGGGGTCCGCGTGCATTTCGAGCTGCATTGCTGCCTGCGCTTCGAATTGTGCGGCCAGTCGAAGGCCGAGGATCGCGGCGACGGCATCGAAGAGGCGGCCCACGCTCGAGGTCGGCGTGGTCCGAACACCTCGCTCGACCAGCTGCTTCACGCCAGACCATTGGTCGGGGTCGACGTCCCGAATGAACGGGAGGGGAAGCGACTCGAGCTCGCTGCCGTACGCCGCCCACAGGTGGGCCAGCGCCATCCGCCAGGGCTCGCGGATCGCGGCCTCGCCGCCCGGCAACGGCACATAGTCGAGGTGGCCGACCCTCTGGTATCGTGCGTCTTCGGCCAACAAGAATTCGCCGCCCCAGATCGCGCCGTCCGTACCCAGCCCCGTGCCGTCGAACGCGACGCCCAGGACCGGTCCCGCGGTCCCATGCTCCGCCATGATCGCGGCCACGTGTGCATGGTGGTGTTGAACGGCCACGCGCTCGAGACCCTCGCCGAGCGAGTTCGCGAGCTGTGTCGACAGGTAGTCGGCGTGCAGATCGTGCGCCACGACCTCCGGCCTCACATCGAAGAGTCGTTGATAATGCGCGATGCCTTGCTGCAGCGCCTCGTACGCGGCCCAGTTCTCGAGATCGCCAATGTGGTGGGAGAGAAACGCCGATCGTTCCTTGCCCAGGCAGAACGTGTTCTTGAGGTGACCACCCACGGCGAGGGTCGGGATCGGGAACGCCGCGTCGAGGTGGAGCGGACGTGGCGCAAAGCCGCGTGATCGACGCAAGACGGTCGGCCCGTACCGAACCACCGCCATGACGCTGTCGTCGCACCGAGTCTCGATCGGACGGTCGTGACCGAGGAACCGATCGGCAATGCCGGCCAGACGCGCGTGGGCATCGTCATCCTGAAACGCGATCGGCTCGTCGGTCCGGTTTCCACTCGTCATGACGAGCGGCCGACCGACTTCCTGGACGAGCAGGTGGTGAAGCGGCGTGTACGGCAGCATGACGCCGAGGCGGCGGTTCGCGGGTGCGACGTCTTCGGCGAGCGGGATTCCGGCACGCTTCGTGAGCAGCACGATGGGCGCGGCGGTCGATGTGAGCAGCTCGGCCTCGATGGCACCGACCTCGCACAGGGCACGGGCCTCTTCGAGATCCCGGACCATGATCGCCAGCGGCTTCGCCTCCCGGTGCTTGTGCGCGCGCAGTCGGGCCACCACATCGGCGCGCGTGGCGTCACAGGCGAGGTGGTAGCCGCCGAGGCCCTTGATGGCGACGATCTCGCCGGCCCGCAGGGCCGCCGCCGCCGCGATCAGTGCGGCATCGCCGTAGCGCGTAGCCTCAGCCGAGGACAACGTCAGTGTCGGTCCGCACGTCGGACACGCCGTCGGCTGTGCATGAAAGCGGCGGTCCCGCGGATCGTCGTACTCGGTGTGGCATTCCGCGCACATCACGAAGCCCGCCATCGTCGTGTTGGCGCGATCGTAGGGAACATCCCGTACGATCGAGAGGCGCGGTCCGCAGTGCGTGCAATTCAGAAAGGGATACCGGTAGCGTCGGTCGGCCGGGTCGCGCAGTTCAGCGATGCACGCATCACATGCAGCATGATCCGGCGCAATCAGCGTGCGGCGTTCCTCCGCCGGCCGGCTCGCTTCGATCGCAAACGCCACGTAGCCGCACAGCGGCGCGGTCTCGGTGCGGATCCCCTGGATGACGGCGAGGGGCGGCGGCAGGCGATCGAGCGCGCGCAACAGGTCGTCGATCGCGGCCGTCGGTCCCTCGACATCGATGGTCACGCCGGCGGCGTCGTTGCGGACCGCACCGGTGAGCGAAAGCGTGTTCGCCAACCGGTGTACGTACGGGCGGAAGCCGACGCCCTGGACGATCCCTTCGACGGCAATGATGCGGCGTTCCTTCATGGTGCTCCCGGGCAGGAGCCAGGCCCGGCCGACCCCTCGGGGGTGCGGGACCCGTCCCAAAATCGCATAGTGGGGTCCTGAAGTCCCTCGGGCAATGGCACTTCGGTGCGCCGAAGCCCTTGACTTGTACGGGATTCCCGGCCGTTCCAAGTTCTTCGGCTCTCCCACCGTGAGGACGGGGCATGATCCGACGTTCCTGTGCCGCCGCGGCAGTTGCGATGGTGTTCGCATGCCAGCCGGCCAGCCGCCCGGACGGGGTGATCGTGGCGGCGATCAGCAGCGATCCGGGCCACCTGAATCCCGCGATCACGACGGGTGGTGGCGTGCACACGGCGGCCGGTCTCCTCTACAACGGGCTCGTCACGCTGGATGGTAACCTGCAACCGGTCCCGGAGCTGGCGGAGCGCTGGGCCGTGGAGGATGGTGGCGCCCGGTACCGATTCCATCTGCGCCCGGACGTGCGCTGGCACGACGGCGTGCCGTTCACGTCGGCGGACGTAAAGTTCACGTTCGAGCAGATTCTGTTGCGCTATCACGCACGGACGCGGGCGTCGCTCGAGGGGGCGCTGGCCGGGATCGATGCGCCGGACGACTGGACCGTCGTGTTCCGCTTCCACGAGCCGTACGCTCCGCTCTTGCAGCAGCTCGACGTGGTCGAAGCCCCGATTCTGCCGCGGCACGTATACGAGGGATCGGACCCGCTCACGCATCCGGCGAACCGTGCACCCGTGGGGACGGGCCCGTATCGCTTCGTGTCCTATGCACCGGATGTCGAGATCCGGTACGAGGCCAATCCGGACTATTTCCGGGGCAAGCCCGCGGTCGATCACGTGATCCTGCGCGTCATCCCATCACCCGGCATGCAGGTCGTCGCGCTCGAGGCGGGGGAGGTGGACTGGCTGTTCGAGGTGCCCGGGCCGGAGCGTGCCCGACTGCTGGCCGACCCGGGTCTTCGCTCGCTCGAGACCACGGTGAACCCGGGTGGCAGCAACTGCATCATGACGGTTGCGTTCAACCTCGAGCGCCCGGTGCTGCGGGACGCGCGGGTGCGGCGGGCGATCGCGCACAGCATCGACCGCGCCCAGTTCGTCGAGCGCGTGCTTTTCGGCGAGGGCCGTGCGGCGACCGCCCCGATCTCGTCGGCGATCACCTTCGCCCACGCCACGGGCCTGTCCATGCCGGAGCCCGATCTCGGGCAGGCCGACGCCTTGCTGTCGGCGACGGGTTGGCGTCCAGGCCGGGACGGGATTCGCGTCGCGCGGGGTGTCTCGGGCATCGACGACGGGACCCGTTTCTCGCTCGAATTCGCGTATTTCCCGACCTTCGAGCCGTACGCCGCGCTGCTGCGCGCACAGCTACGGCGGGCTGGCATCGACCTCGTGCTGCGTCCACTCGAGCCGGCCGTCTTCGTGGACGTCGCCTTCCGCGCGCGTGCCTTCGATGTGGCGATCGTGTCCTACTGCAACGGCACGGATCCGGAGATCGGCGTGCGTCGAATGTACGTCTCCTCCAACATCGGGCCGATCCCGTTCTCGAATGCGGCCGCATACCGGAACGCAACGGTCGACAGCCTCTTCGATGCCGCTGGCTCGACCCTCGATCCGGCCGTGCGACGTCAGCTGTACCGCCGCATCCAGGAGATCGTCGTCGACGAGCTGCCGTACGTCTGGTTGGTCGAGACGCGGGCCACACGCGTGTACCGCGTGCGCTGCCGCGATTTCGGTCCCGCCGCCCATTTCGCCGCGACCGCGCGCTGCGACGCGTGATCCTGCGTTACGTCGGGAAGCGCCTGCTGCAGGCCGTGCCGACCGTGGCCGGCATCGTCGTCATCGCTTTCTTCCTCATTCACCTGGCTCCGGGCGACCCGATCTTCGCGCTGGCCGGCGAGCACGGCGACGCGGCGTACTACGCGTTCATGCGGGATCGGTTCGGCCTCGACCGTCCGCTGCCCGAACAGTTCTTTACGTTCGTGGGACGCGTCGCGCGCGGTGATATCGGCGTCTCCTTCGTGCACGGCCGGCCGGCCGCGGACGTCATCGCGGACCGCGTGTTCGCGACTGCGCTGCTCATGCTCACGGCCCTCGCGATCTCGACGCTGGTCGGGCTGCTGCTTGGCGTCCTCGGCGCGACCCGCGCGGATCGGGCCACCGATCGCGTCATCACGACCGGCGTGCTCGGCCTGTACGCCGCGCCGGTGTTCTGGGTCGGCCAGATCGCCGTGCTGCTGCTGGCGTTTCACCTCGGCCTGTTCCCGGTGCAGGGCTTTCGAACGCCGGGCCTGGATGCGGCCGGGCTCACCGGTGTCCTCGACGTGGCGCATCACCTGGCGCTGCCGGCGCTGGTGCTGGCTTCCCAGGAAATCGCCGCCGTTACTCGATTGACGCGCAGTGTCCTGGGTGATGAGCTCGACAAGGACTACGTGCGCACTGCCCGCGCGATGGGATTGCGTGAGCGCGTTGTCATTGCGCGTTACGGTCTGCCCCGGACGTTGTTGCCGGTCGTGACGATCATCGGTACGCGCGCCGGGTACGTGCTCGGCGGCGCGGTCATTGTCGAAATCGTGTTTGCCTGGCCCGGCATCGGCCGATTGCTGTTGGGCGCGACGCAGGCGCGCGACATGCCCGTGCTGCTGGGATTGTTCCTGCTCGTCTCGATCACCGTCGTCCTCGCCAACCTGATCACCGATCTCGTCTATGCGGTTCTGGATCCCCGAATCCGTTACCGCTGACCCCGGCCTCGTGCCCGACCCGGGGTTGTCGTCGGCGCGGATCCTGCCCTCGCTGCTGCGACAGCCCGGCGGCGTGTTCGGCGTCGGTATGACGGCGCTCATCGTGACGATCGCCGTGCTCGCTCCCCTGCTGGCGCCCGTGGATCCTTACGCCGTCGCCGGTCCGTCACTCGCTCCGCCATCTTTCCGTCATCCGTTGGGCACGGACGCACTCGGCCGAGACCTGTTGAGCGCGGTCATCTACGGCGCCCGCACGTCCGTGCTCGTCGCGGCGGCGGTGGGCGCGCTCGCCTTCGTGATCGGCGTGACGGTGGGCACCGTGTCCGGCTACGTGGGCGGCTGGATCGACGATGGCTTGATGCGCACCACGGAGTTCTTCCAGGTCGTGCCGCGCTTCTTCCTCGCCATCATCGCGATCGCGCTGTTCGGACCCGGCCTCGATCGCGTCGTGCTCGTGCTCGGCCTGACGTCGTGGCCGCTGCTCGCACGAGTCGTGCGCGCTGAAGTTCTGACCTTGAGGACGCACGAGTTCGTTCAAGCGGCCGTCGCACTGGGTGCGCCGACCTCGCGGATCCTGGTCCGCGAGATGCTGCCGAACGCATTGCCGGCCGCGCTCGTCGTGCTCGGGCTGCTGCTCGGACAGGTGCTGCTCATCGAGGCCAGCCTCGCCTTCATCGGAGTCGGCGATCCGAACGCGGTGAGCTGGGGCGCCCTCGCCGGGCAGGCCCACCCCTACCTCCGTGTCGCCTGGTGGCTCCCGCTGTTCCCGGGTCTGGCGCTGACGCTGGCGGTGCTGGGCTTCAATCGACTGGCCGACGCGCTTGCCCGCGTGCTGGGTGGTGGCCGATGACGCGCGCGCCGATTCTGACCGTGTCCGATCTCGTCGTCGAATACAACGGCGCAGCACAGCCGAATGCGATGCGCGGAGCGGTCGTCGACGCAGTGAGTTTCGAGATCGGGTCGGGCGAGACCCTGGGTCTCGTCGGCCGGTCGGGTGCGGGCAAGACCACCACGGCGCTCGCCCTGCTCCGGCTCGTGCCTCCTCCCGGCCGGATTTCGCGCGGCCACATCGAATGGCGCGGCAGGGACCTTCTTGCCCTCTCGGATGAGCGGCTGCGCGCCCTGCGTGGCCGCGAAATCGCCGCCGTCTTTCAGGACCCCGGCGCCGCCCTGCACCCGTTCCATCGCGTGCACCGTCAGATCGCCCATGCGATTCGCGCGCACGATCCGGTCCCGCTCGCCGACGCATTGAAGCGCGCCGACGCGTTGCTGGAGCGCGTCGGGATCCCGCGGCATCACGCGCACCGTGCGCCGTACCCCCACCAGTGGTCCGGCGGTATGCGGCAGCGTGCTCTGCTCGCGATGGCGCTCGCGCACAGGCCCGCCCTGCTGATCGCCGATGAGCCCACCACCGCCCTCGACGTTACGACGCAAGCGCAGATCCTCGAGCTGCTGCGCGAAACCCAGCGGGAGACCGGGCTCTCCATCCTCTTCATCACGCATGACCTGTCCCTGATCGCGGAGTGCGCCGACCGGGTCGCCGTGCTCGATCGAGGCCGGATCGTCGAATCCGGTTCCGTGAACGACGTGTTCGACGCGCCGCGCCACGATGTCACGCGTCGGATGCTGGCAGCGCACCGTGCCGTCGCGGCGCCGGGCGCCCCGATCGCCGAAGCGACCGCGGCTCTGCGCGCGGATCATGTAACCGTGAGATACCAGACGCCGGACGCTGGCGCCGGAAAGGGCATACGCACGGTGGCCGCGGTCGACGACGTCAGCTTCGCGATCGGTGAAGGCGAGACGCTCGGTCTCGTCGGGGAATCCGGTTGTGGGAAGTCGTCGCTGGCGCGCGCATTGGTTCGCCTCGAGCCGCTGAGCGCCGGCCGCGTGCTGCTCAACGGCCTCGACCTCACGAGCCTGCGTGGCGATGCGCTGCGCGGGGCGCGCAGCGCCATCCAGATCGTGTTCCAGAATCCGTACGCGTCGCTCAATCCGCGCCGCACCGTCGGCGACAGCATCCTGGAGCCGCTCCACATCCACGGCAGGATCACGAATGGGCCCGGCACGATCGCGACCATGCTCGAGCTGGTCGGACTGCCGCACGCGTACGGCCGGCGCTACCCGCGCGAGCTTTCGGGTGGCGAGCGGCAGCGTGTCGCCATCGCCAGGGCGCTCGCACTCGGCCCGCGCGTCGTCATCCTGGACGAGCCCGTCTCGTCGCTGGACGGGCCGGCGCGGGCGGGGATCATCGACCTGCTCCGTCGGCTGCAAACGGAGCTGGGGCACGCCTACCTGTTCATCGCACACGACCTGGATGTCGTGCGCAGCCTGGCTCACCGCGTCGCCGTGATGTAC
>JBFJPA010000064.1:0-12881 GCA_041617355.1 Longimicrobiales bacterium | reverse complement strand
GTCGAGCCGGCGCGCGAGCGCCGCCCAGTTACGGTCTTCGAGCATGCGCAGTGTGTCGTCCCACGTTGTGAGGAGGTCCTGTGCACGTGGCACGATGCCAGCCGTTTCACCACTTGCGACGAACTGCGCGGCGGCGTCGAAGAAGCGACGTTGCAGCTGCACGGCGGTCACGCTTTCGCCCGTGAGCAGACGGGCGCTGGCCTGGAGTGACGGGTCATGGCTCCATGCGCGGAGCGCGGCGAGCGGGTCGTCCAGTACGAGCCGGCTGTCGACCGCGTGCGCTTCGATCATGGCGAGGACCAGCTGCATCATGCCGATGCGCAACAGGCTGGACACCTGACACAACGTGCTGTCGAAGAAGATGACGTGCAGCCGGGCCAGGTCGGCGCGTGCGCTGGCGGCCTTGCCGCAGAGCGGCTCGTCGCGCGTGTTGATGAGGGGACGGCGCCACGTCGTCTGCTCGCCGCTGATGACTTCGAAGAAGTCCGCCCGCTGCGACAGTTGGAACTCGACCGGCTGCGCCCCGTTTTCGCTGCCGACCTTGCCCTGTCCCGTGATCGGCAGGCTCGAGACCTGGAAGGAGGCGAGGTAGCCGAGGTAGTGCGGCCGGCGGTGGATGATGGAGTCCCAGGCGTCGCGCGAGACGAGGAAGTTCAGATGGCTGCCGAACGAGTTGCCGAGACCGTCGCTGTTGTTGGCGAGGACTTCGATGCGGGCGTCGGGATCGCGGCCGACGTTCGCGGCGAGCTGGGCGGCCCGCGCGATACGCAGCATCGCGTGCCATGCCGCCACGTGGTCGTACGCGTTCGTGACCTCGGGCAGGTTGAGCTCCAGGTGGTTCAGGTCGAGGTACGCACACCCTCCGTTGGTCGGGAAAAAGCAACGTCCAGTGTCCTGGATGTCGTAGCGGTGGTCGGCGAGGATCCGAGACCGCACGGGCGCACCGACGATGCGCGCGACTTCCGTGAGCAGCGCGTGAGACGCGGTACGGACCGACTCGTCGTAGTGCAATCCGCCGAGCACGAAGTTGGCCAGCTCGACATCGGCGCCGCAGAGCTTGGGCACGGCCTGGCGGTCGCTCATGAGACCGCCAGGTAGCGGTAGACCGGCCGGCTGGGCCGACTGGGTCGCTCGACGCGCACCACATCGACGTCCTGCGGCAGCCCCTCGATGAGGCGGCGGCAGTTGAACGCGGTCAGGCCGCGTACGGCCACGTCGAACTCGGTGTCGACGGCATCGAGCAGGTCGGTCAGCCGGAGGCCCGCGACGGCGGTCTCGACGTCGCGCAGGCAGGCCCGCTCGATCGCGCGCCTCGAGATGTTGGCGATGACCGCACCGCTCACGAGGTCGGCGGCCGTGACCGCGCGCCGCTTGCCATCGCGGAACGTGAGACTCGCGAGCTCGCCGCGGCCGTTCGGTCCGTAGATCCGTGCGACGGCGCTGTCGATCAGCGTCTCGCGTTGCGCGCTCGGCTCGGTTCGCGCGAGGGGAATCTCGCGCGGGATGTGCCGGAGGAAGATCTCCCGCGCGGCCCGCCGGTCGGGACGCGGTACCTCCAGGACGATGTCGCCCAGCCGGCCGCCGGGCCGGAGCAGCGCCGGGTCGAGCGCGTCCCGCCGGTTCGTCGCACAGACGACCAGCACGTTGCCGCGCGACTCGATGCCATCCAGTTCGGTCAGGAACGCGGTCAACACGCGGTCATCGACGCGGGTGAGCGCATCGCCGCGTGCGCCGCCGATGGCATCGATCTCATCGAAGAACAGGACGACGGGAACGTCGGGCTCCCGTTCACCGGCCTCCCGTGCCGCGCGGAATGCCTCGCGGTAATTCGCCTCCGACTGCGAGTACCACATGCTGTGCAAGCTGCCCGGCTTGATGTTCATGAAGCGGGAGCGGCCGGACGCCGACAGGCTGGCGAGCCAGTTGGCGAGTGCACGCGCCAGCAACGTCTTGCCGGTGCCGGGCGGTCCGGTGAGCAGCACCGCGGTCCGGCGGCGCAGGCCGTACTTGCGTACGACATCGCCGTGTGCGTAGTGCATGCGGATGGTCCGCTGCAGCTCGGCGATCTGAGTGTCGAGGCCACCGACGGATTCGAACGAGTCGTCCGGCGTCTCGTCCAGGAACAGGCTCGCGCCGACGGAGCGCGGCACGGGCTCGAATGCGAGCCAGAGGTTGCGGTCCCAGCGCACGAGGTCTCCGGCCCGCGGCGAGGCTGACAACAAGGCATCGGTAGCGGTGACGACGAACTCATCGCCCTGTGCGCGGATCACGATGCGCCGGCCGTCTACTGTACGATCGAATGTCGCCGTTTCGCCCGACGAGATGGCGCCGTCGGACGAGCGGGCGACGATCAGGTGCTGCTCGGTGGACAGCAGGACCTCGTCGCCGACGCCGAATTCGGCGGCATCGAGGCCATCGGCGAAGTGGACGACGCGGCGGCCCGGCCCGGTGGCGACGAGAGCGGCGCTGTCGTTGCCGGCGACTTGCCTGAGGCCGAGGTAGACGCCGACGTGCCAGGGCGGCGCGGTCAGCCGCTCGAGCAGCAGCCGGGCTTCCCGACTGTTCGCCTGCGCGGATTCCAGGCCCTGGCGGAGCCGCTCGAGGTCGGTGAGCAGGTACTCGTCCGCCATCGTCGCGGCCGCCGGTGAGCGGCCGCGCAGCGTGCGCAGCAGCTCGATCTTGGTCGCACGGTCCGGCGCGTCGGGACCCGTGTCCCGAATCTTCCGGATCAACAGGAGATCACTGTCTTCAGGCATTGCGGTTCCGGCCCTCCGTTCGGTCTTCGATCCGGTGATAGGCTCGACGTTCGATCTGGCCGCGTCGCCAGCCGAACAGCGCCAACGTCGTGTCGCCCCAGGCCACGTCGCTGGCGACGAGCGCGATGCTGTACGCGCGCGGGAACAGCGTGCGGTGCAGCAGCCGATCGTCCTCGCTCAGGAATCCGTCACGCAGGGCGCACCTGCGCTGGCTCTCCTCGGGACACTTGCTGCACCACTCGCGTACGGGGTGGGAATGGAACCAGCCGACCATGATCTCGGCGCGGCCGCGCAGCGCGATGGCGGACCGGAACGCTGTCCAGGTCTCACTCGTGAAGCTCAGCTTGGTCGAGGTCGCTTCGACGTGCCGGGCAGGCAGGAGGGCCGTCACTTCGACGAACAGGTCGCCTTCGTGGCTGTCGCGGCAGACGTGTCCGATCAGCACGCCGCCCGTCTCGACGGGGCCGTCCGCGCTCTGCGTCAGTGCGACCGCGTCATCCGTCACCGACCGCGGCAGGAACACGGCGATGTCTTCCTCGTGCACGTCGCCGACCGGACCGCTCGAGCCGTTCAGCAGCTCGGGCTTGGAGCGCGCAGGGATCGCCAGCTCCGGTGCGGCCGGGCGCAGCGTGAGGCGCGATCGTTCGGGCGAGGCGGCGGCATCCCGGGCGAACGCGAGCGGTAGACAGCGCACTTCGGCGCCTTCCGCGAGGGTGCCTGCCTTGACCATCTCGTCAATCGCCGCACGTGCCGGGGCGGCGAAGAACGACGCGCCGACGTTGCGCTGCAGGCTGAGCCCGTTCTCTTTGCCGGCACGGAGCTGTACGCCTTCCACGTGTGGCTCGCCCAGTCGATCGTGCCAGATCGGTTCGACCTCGCAATCGAGCGTCAGGGCCCGGGCCGGCGGGACGCCCTGGCGCAGGGCGTCGAAGCGCAGCCATTCGCGGGCAGGCTCCCAGTCGAGTTCGACGGGAACCTGACCGACCGGCGTGCGGTCTTCGCGAACCACCTGCACCGCCCAGCGCCAGGGCTCGTCGGTCATCAGGAGCGCGCTCCGCCGGCGTCGATGTTCGGCTGCAGCACCAGGCGATCCCCGCTCTGCAGCGCGTCGCCCGCCCTTTCCGATGCGATGAGGTGCCGGCCCTCGCGCTCGAGTCGCGCATGGTACGTCAGCGGCCGACCGCTCGAGTCGTTCCGGTTGAGGTGCAACTCCGCGAGCAGCTGGTCGACGATGTCGCCGATCGACGAGTCGGGCGGGACGTCGGAGACGAGCGCCGTTTTCTGGCCGGAGACGTCGCTGACCTCGAGGAGTCCGATGGCCGTGTCTTCGCTGTGCATGTCATCCTCCAATGCGTGAGTGGGAAGAACCGGGGGACCGCCTGCGGCGCGTACCGTGCCCCCGGCTGCGTGACTCGGTGACGGCGCCCTGCGCGGCGAGGTAGGCACGCGCGAGTGCGGCGTCGTGCAATGCGCTCGCCTCGAGCCCGAATCGGTCGCACGCGAGCGAAAGCGCGCTCAGCGCGTGGTCGAGTCGGTCGGGAGTCGGCGCGGTGACGACGACTTCGAAGCGGACCTCGTCACGATCCTCGCGCGACCGGGCCGCCGCACGGACCAGCCGCGTCGAGCCCGAGGCGAGGAGCAGCATGACGCCGAGCGCCTCGCGGCGGAGCGTGTCGAGCGGATCGCCCGTGGCGATCGTGACCGCGCACCGCACGGCGGGAAAGCCTGTGACGGCGACGGCGCGGCGCACGCCCCGGGCGCGGACTTCGATCTCGATGCGGCCGTCCGGCGCGATCGACGCCGGCCAGCCGAGCTCCGCGAGACGTTCCTGCAGCGCCGGTGTCTGCAGGCCCGTTCCATCAGGCTCCAACTCGCGCGGCGTGGCTTCCGCTTCCTCCTGTAGTGCCGCGTTCGCGTTCAGCAATGCGGCGCAGACGTCGCGGACGTCGACGCCATCCGGGTCGAGCGGCAGCGCGACGTCGGCGCGAATCTCCGGTTCGCCGGAGCGCGGGCTCAGCGTGAGCCTGGCGGGCCCCTCGAGCACGTCGTTGAGCGCGAGCAGCTGCCACGGCTGCCGCCGCGAGGGCGGGGTCCGGGGCGTGGCCCTGAACGTTAGCCAGTCGTCATCCAGATTGGCCCTGGCCGTGAGATTGCGACCGTTGCGAAGCCGCAAGGACCAGTCGTGTGGCGATGTGCGCTCGACCGACCGGGCGCTCCGCTGCAGCTGCTCGACGACGCGCTGCGCGAGTGCCGAGTCCGCGGTCATCAGACGACCCCGGCCGTGCGCGTGATGCGCAACGTGTGCGTCTGCCGCTTGAGCGGCCGTGGGTCGATCGGGAACCGGCGCTGGTTGTCCCGCGCGTAGCCGCAGGCGAACGGGTTGAGCGCGTCGTCCTCCCGCATGGTCACCCTCTTGAACGTGATGATGTCGTGGCAGCGATAGAGCAGATCGACCAGTGCGGTACCGGGCGCGATGGGTCCGACACAGATGTGCGGGACGCGGTCGCTGATGTTCGGATGGTAGATGTTGTGCGGCCCGATCCACGTCAGCACCTGCCACGGCCGGGCCGTGCGCAGGTAATCCGACGGGAACCAGACGCCGACGACGAACAGACCGGCCTCCTGCACGGAGCCGTCGGGCGCCCTGACCAGACCCGCACAGTGGAACTCCGCGGCGTAGCGGTCGGGCGGGGTCCCGTCGAGGGGCACGAGACGCAGGATGTCGCTCGACTCGGCCAGCGCCATCCCCTCCTCGTACTGTCGGGTGAGAAACCCGTCCCGGACGCCATCATGGATCATGGTGCGACTCCGTTGGCCGAAGGGTGGTCGACATCGTCCAGACCGCCTTCGCGAATCTCGACGTGGATCTCTTCGCCGCGCCGGCGCGCCGTGACGACATCGCCAGCGCGGATGCCGACGGACTGCAACGTGCGGCGCAACATGGGCGGCGACAGCGCTACCGGGTCGATGCACGACCGCATGCCGGCCAGGGGCACGGACATGTTCGACGCACAGCTGTGGCAGCTCGCCTCGATCGAGCCTGCATGCGAAAGCAGGCGCAGCGTCTCGCGCGTGTGGCCGCAGCTCCTGCATTCGAGACCGGTCGCGAACGTCCGGCCGTCCACGCAGAACGAGATATCCGCCGCGTCGCCGAGTCGTGCGGCGATCGTGCGGATCACGGCCTTCATGCTTGTCGTCCGCAACATCACGGTGATCGGTGTGATCTCCCACGCTGCGTGCTCGCCGAGGTGGCAGGCAGGGTTGCGGCGCTGGCGCGTGATGTAGTGACAGTGCGGCGAGATGCCGATCACGATCTGCGTGCCGGGCGGCAGCGCCGTGTCGTCCTCGCCATTGAGGACCTTGCTGCATTCGAGCGCCTGCAGCGAGGCCGCGAAGGCGCCGAGCGCGGACGGCGCGGCCGTCGGCGCCGGCACGCTGCCGCCGTTGCCGCCGTCGCACGGGTAAGCCTGCTCCAGCGCGGCGTAGTCGTGCACGTCCCAGCCGCACTCGAGGCAGGGCGTGTCGGTGCCGGGCCGGTACAGGTCGATCCGGGCCAGGTGGCCATCGGCCAGAACGCCGGCGTCCAGCCACGGCACGCCGAGACGGAGCGCCGCCTGGTTCACGTACTGGCGCGAGCGACGACTGTCGAGGCATGAGAGGATCAGGTCCGCGCGCAGTCGGCCCAGCGGCACGTGCTCGACATCCTCGCACACGGCCGTCACTGCCAGCCGCGGATTGATCGTGCGGGCGACGTGCGCCTGCACTAGCGCCTTCATTCGGCCGACCGCCGAATCCGTGACCGCCTGATTGGCCACGTTGCGAGCCTCGTAGCGATCCCGATCGATCAACGTGAGCCGGCCCACCGCCGGCATCCGCGCGAGGTGCGGAACCAGATTCGAGCCGATGGCGCCGCCGGTTCCTATGACCGCGACGTGCCGCGTGCCCGGGTTGCCATTCGCGCGCATGATCACAGCTCCACCGGCGTCCATTGGAACCCGGCGTCGAGTGCCGTCGGCTGCGGGCACAACGCGCACGTTTCCGCATACTCCCAGCACGGCAGCTGCTCCGATTGGTGATGCCAGATCCCGCATTGCGGACAGATCACGGCCGCCGACTCAGCCGCAATCTCCTGGCGGCAGCGCGGACAGCTCATCGGCCGCTCCGTTTTCGGCATCGCCACCACCCGCGCCAACTCTTCCGTCGTGAAGAACAGCGAGCGGGCACCTGTAACGTGGATCTCGTCGCGATCCGACAGCACGCGGATCCCCGCCTGCAGCGGCATTCCGTTGATCCACACGGCGGCGTGTGGCGGCGCGATCAAGTGCCAGGATCGCGCGCGCTCCGGCCCGGCCTGGATCAACTCGGGACCGGAGCGTGTGTTCGTGGCTTCCTCGACGGCGCCGACGGATCGTGCAATCGCGTTTTCGATCGACACCCCTTGCGGCCGAAGCGGCTGCACCGTCCATTCACCCGCGAGCGTTTCCACCCAGAGATTGGCCATCGCTGCACCTCCGCATTGTCGTCCCGATGCACCCTGATAGGGGCGAACAACGTGCCACGTTACTCGCCTCGTTTCGAACAGCGTTCTGCCCCTTCGAGTTGACTGTCGTGACGGTCGAATGAGCGTTTGTTTCGACGTCGAGTTTTGCGCGGGCGTGCGGTCGAGTTTCGCGGGCCAGGCCAGGGGAACAGGCGAGATCGGGGGAGCGCCGGCGAGCCGTAGCAAGGGCGGCGAACGCGGAAGGGCACGGCGCCAATACTGGACCGAACTTCCCTTCAACACGTCCGATGACAGAATCGACCCCGTTCGAACACCCGAAGCGCGTCGGGCCGTATCACATTCTGCACGTAATCGGCGAGGGCGGCATGGGCATCGTCTATGCCGCGGAGCAGAAAGAGCCCCTCGAGCGACGGGTCGCGCTCGAGCTGATCAAGATCGGGATGGACACGCGCGAGATCGTGACGCGTTTCGCGTCGGAGCGCTACATGAGTCCGGCGCAGCTGCTGGACGGTGCGAGCGGGATCGACACGCGCACGGACATCTACGCGTTGGGCGTGCTCGGCGCCGTGCTCGAAGACCCGCCGGGGCCGAGCAGCCGATTCGACAGCCAGCACGCCACACAGGAAGCTGGTCGCGCTCGTGGGCGGCCTGATCGGCACGGCACAGGTGTTCCTGCAGGCGAGCCGCGGACCATGAGGAAGCGGCCGTTGGGTGCACGGTCCCAACCGTGTCCGCCGGAAGCGGAAATCGGCTCGAGCGTCGCCGGCGGAGTGGTCCCTAGGTAGGCCCGCGCCGCAGAGCGACGCAAGTCAATCGAATGAACAAGTGGCTTTGTCCGTCAACGTGCCCGGGGCACGTGCACGCGGCACGTAACCGTGCCCATGCCCGCGCCCCGTGACCCGTTCCGTTCCCGTTACATGCGCTGGCTCGACGGCGGCACCAGGCCCTTGATCCGCATGTACGTCACGATGTTGCCATAATGCTCGAAGTCGTGGCCCATGTTGAACTCGAGCACGTTCAGCTTGGTGCGCTGACCGCCGAAGAAGTTGATCTGCTCCATCGCGGCCATGTCCGAAATCTGATACGCCCTGTCGCAATACGCGAACGACGCCTTCAACGCGGCGACCACATCGGCCTTCTTCGTCAGCTTCTCCGCATCCTTGCCCTCGCCAGGATTCGCGCCGCCGAGAACCGGATTGCAGAACTGGTAGCCCGCGTTTGCGACATGCCCGAGAATCTCACCGAAACTCCGCACATCCGGCGTCGGCTTGAACGCGAAGTGCTCTTCCGGCATCTGCTCCGCCGAGCGCGTCAAGAAGTCCTTCACGGCGTCGTACAGTCCGCGCACACCGGCCACCGCGTTCGCGTGGTGGGCCATGTCGTGGTCCTGTGCCGCGACGGGCGCCGCCATCGCGAGAGCCAGGACCGGAATCACGTACTTTCGCATTCGATGCCTCCATGCATGGGGGGGTCGGGCGCATAAATCCGCGGTAATCGGGCCGACCGCGCAAGGGGCACCCGCCCCGCCAGCGGCAGATCTCGTCCCGCAACCTGCGAAAGCGGCGCCACGACAATACCGGACGCGGTCGATTCGGAAACGTACGGAGGGGGCTCGTGCTCGGCCCCCGGACGATGGAGGGGCGAGCCACCGGCTGGTCCGCCTACGGCTGGGTGAGGCGGATCTGAGACGGGAAATTCCGTGAAGCGCATCGGGCCGCCGCCGCACGCGGCGGCCCGTCCGTCGACTCACGTGGCCGGCGAGGGTGCCCGCACGACCAGGTTCTCAATGAAGAACTCCATCATGCGCTCGCCGTTCAGCGCCGTGTGGCCGCGGTCCGGACCGACCTGCACGTCGAAGCTCTTGCCAACCCGCTGTAGCGCGTGGATCAGCTCCATCGAATTGGCGGGGTGCACGTTGTTGTCGGCGGTCCCGTAATACAGCATGAGCCGACCGCGCAGGTTGTCGACGTAGGTCAACGCGGATCCTGCTTTGTAGCCTTCCGGATTCCCCTGCGGCGTCCACATGTACCGCTCGGTGTAGATGGTGTCGTAGTGCTTCCAGTCGGTCACGGGTGACATCGCGGCGGCGGCGTGGAACACATCGGGATAACGCAGCAGCGCGAGGGCGGCCGCGTAGCCGCCGTACGATGTGCCGAAGATGCCGACGCGGCTGCCATCCACGTACGGCCTCTCCCGCAGGTGTTTGACGGCGGCCGCCATGTCGTCGACTTCGACCGTACCCAGCTTCTCGTAGATCGCGTCGAGGAAGCGCTTGCCGCGGCCGGCCGCGCTGCGCGCATCGACGGTGACGACGAGAAAGCCGAGCTCCGTGTACGGGTGCGGAACGGCGAACGACTCGCGCGCGCCGTTCGTGGCCGGACCGCCGTACACCGACAGCAGCACGGGATAGCGGCGCGCCGGGTCGAAGTTCGACGGCCTGTGCAACATGCCGTGCAGCTGGGTCGTGCCGTCGGCCGCCGTGAACGTGAACATCTCGACCTTGTGCAGTCCCGCCCGCGTGTGTTCGCCGACGTCGCCTGCGGCGAGTTGTGTAACGACGCGGCCGCGCGCGTCGATCAGTCGGGTGACGGGCGGCTGATCGTGTGTCTGAGCGATGTCGACGAAGTGCCGGCCGTCGGGTGCGATGCTGACAGTGTGGTGGAACGCCGGGTCAGTCAGGCGGCGATCGCCCTTGCCGTCCAGGCCGACCCGATGCAGCTGTACCTTCATGTGATTGTCGCCGCTGCGCGCGCGGTAATACACGACGCCTTCGCGCTCATCGACGTGGTCGATGCCGTCCACTTCGAACTCGTGACGCGTCACCGTCGCGAGGAGCTTGCCGCTGATCTCGTACAGATAGAGGTTGCGGAAGCCGGTCCGCTCCGATGCCCAGAGGAAGCGACGGCCATCGGCGAGCCAGTGCGTTTCGGGTGAGTTCTCCGTCCAGCTGGCGGGCCACTCTTCCCGCACGATCACGCGGCAGTTCCCGGTGTCCGGCGCGCACGCCGTGAACTCCATGATATTCTGCCGACGGTTCGTACGATTGAACGTGATCTCACGGCCATCGGGCGACCACGCGACGTGGTAGACGTAGTGGCCGACGACATCGTCGCGGAACGGCTGGCCGTCGCGCACGTCGATGCGCACGGACTTGCCGGTCGCGAAGTCGTAGACGAAGAGCTCGACGATGGGGTTGTCGACGCCGGCCTTCGGATAGGCCTCGATGTCGAGTGAGCTCTGCAGCTTCGTCTGGTCCAGCGCGAGGTAGTAGTCCGGCACGGGACTCTCGTCGAAGCGGTAGTAGGCCAGCCGCTTGCCGTCCGGCGACCACCACATCGCCGTGTTCTGGTTCAACTCCTCGCCGTAGACCCAGCTCGCCGTGCCGTTCTTGATGCGCTTCTCTTCACTGCCGTCCGTCGTGATCGCGCGCTCGTTCGCGCCATCCGCGTCCGCGACCCAGAGGTTGCGGTCCCGGTAGAACGCCTTCATGCGTTCGTCGGGCGAAGCGGCGGAGTCGTACTGACGGCCGCGCTCGGGGCGACGACGATTCGCGTTGTCGTTGGCCGGCGCCGCGATCTCCGTCGCCTGACGCGTCGTGATGTCGAATCGCAGCCACTTGCCATCCTGCTGGTAGCTGAAGCTGCGTCCGTCGTCGGCCCACGTGACGCTGAGCGCGCCGGCGGCGATGGGACGGCCTGCCTGCTGCAGGCGGGGCAGCATCTCGCGGTAGCGGTCGTGGCCGGGCAGCGAGCGCAGCCGGTCCTGTGCATCGACCGGGCCGCCGAGCAGCGAGAGCACGGCCAGGAAGGCCAGCACCGGCTTCGCCCGTCTCGTGTTCGTCATCCGGATATCTCCTCTGGAATCTTCGTATCGACCGGGGCCGACGGATCTACCGATGCAGGGCCACGCGGGATCCCGAAGCTACGGCGGCCGTCAACGGGCGGGCCAGCGTGCCGGGACGGGGCTTCGGCTCTGGCGGTCGCGCGACGGTGCCCGGACACTGTAGCATCCTGTATGCTGGTTTCGGAGTGGAGCTCGGCGGGGAAGCCTCAGGGGTCCCGGGCAGTGGGTGAGGGCCGATGACACGGCAGGCGGAAGAGACGCGTGGCGCGCTGCTCGCCCACGCGCGCGGCCTCTTTACAGAGGCTGGCTACGCGGGTGCCGCCATCGAGGAGATCGTGGCGGCGGCGGGCATCACGCGCAGCACGCTCTACTATCACTTCGCCGACAAGCTCGACCTGTTCCGTGCTGCGTTCGAGGAGCTGGCGCAGGAAGTCGCGACGCGAATCGAAGAGGCGGCGCGGGCCGGGAAAGGGTCGGCCGCCGCGCTCCGGGCCGGCTGTCACGCGTGGCTCGATGCCTGCCTCGACCCGGCCGTCCAGCGCATCGTGCTGCTCGACGGACCGTCCGTTCTGGGTTGGGAGGAGTGGCGGCGCATCGATGCGCGCTACGGCATTCGCTCGCTTCGCGAGCTGCTCGAAGCCGCCATGGACGACGGGTCCATTCCCAAACAACCGGCCTGGCCGCTCGCGCTGCTCCTTGCCGGTGCGTTGAACGAGGCGGCCCTGGAGATCGCACTTGCGCCGGACCGCCGCGCCGCGCGTCGCTCCGTCGGCCGTGCCCTGGACACGCTGCTCGATGGGCTGCACCGCATGGCCCTGCGCTGAGTCGGCACATCACTCCGGATCGGGGAACACCGGTAGGCTGAGCGGCGGCGCATCGTCGTCGGCCGCCGTCAGGTGTGCCGCGGCCCGCCAGACGTGGTACAGCGTGCGGTCCACGTGGCGCATCGCTTCCAGTCGTTCGAGCGTTTCGTCCGGATCCATCTCACCGGCTGCCGTCCGGCGCAGCAGTTCCGGCCGGTGCGTGCGACGGGCGCCGGCCACGACGGCCGCGGTCTCCTCCAGCCATTTCGTGTCGACCGGCGCGGGTGCGGCCAGTTCCATGCGGGCGCGGCTCAACGCCTCGGCGACTTGCTCGCGGATCCGGACGACATCAGGGTCCCGCAGCGCTCGCGCGTCGGCCGGCTCGACGAGCGTCGCGCGCAGTCGTTCCAGATGGTCGATGGCGTGCAGGACCGATTGGTGTCGACGGTGCACCATCTCCTCGCCGGCGCCCGTTCGTACGGCCGCGAGGAAGTGGCGTACCTCGTCGAGCGCGCGGTCGGCCGAATCGACGTCGCCGGCCTTTGCTGCACGACCCGGATGCGTGATGAGCTCCGGGTCGAACAGCGTCGCCGCGATTTCGGCCGTGGCGCGGCGCGCGGCCTCGACCGCGACCGCCGGCACGCGCGTGACCGACGTGTCGAGGTGCCGCGTCGCCGGCATGCCCCGCTCCGGCACCAGTCGCGTGATCGTCCTCGCGAGCACGCCCGTGAGCGGCAGGATGATCGCGATGCCGAGCAGGTTGAACGCCGTGTGGAACGAGGCCAGGGATGTCGCCGGATCGAAAGAGCCCGCGGTCCAGCTGCCGTCGGCGATCCCCACGAAGAGCGGCATCAGCAGGAACGCGAACACGCCGGCGATGAAGTTGAAAGCGATGTGGACCATGGCCGTTCGCTTCGCCGGGACGGACGCACCGATCGCGGCCAGCGCCGCCGTCACGGTCGTGCCCACGTTCTGGCC
>JBFJPA010000063.1:0-12918 GCA_041617355.1 Longimicrobiales bacterium | reverse complement strand
GTTGGCGCAGCCGCAGGTGCGCGATGTCGCGCGCGGACTGCCGCTGGATGACGAGCGGCGCCTGCGTGTCCCGGGTTACCTGTGCGCGCAGCAACTCGAACTCGGGCTGCTGCCCGACCCGCCGCGCCACCTGAACCTGCGACAGCGTCGTCTCCGCCTGGGTCAACGTAGCCTGCGCGATCTCGAGCAGCCGATCCGCGAGCGCGGCGTCGTAATACGCCTGTGCGATGTCCAGTACGAGCTGGGCACGTGCCGACTGCAACGCGATCTCCGCACTCTGCAGTCCGGCCGACGCCGCGCGCGTCTGCGCCAGCACGCGCCCACCCGAGAACACCGTCTGCGTCGCAGTCAGTCCCAGCGTCCACTGGTTCGTCCGACCGAACGGCAGGTCGCGGAATGCGGCGAACGGATTCTCGTTCGACGCGCAGCGGACGTACGCCTCCAGCGAGTCGACTCGCGCCGAGAGCGGTAGCGCCGGATTCGGGACGAAGCTGCCGCAGTCTTCACTCGGCTGACCGTTGTCATCTCCGTCCCCCTCATCCCGCAGACTCGAAAATTCGCTCGCCAGCGTACGGGTGTAACCGAGCGACCCGAACACCTGCGGGAAGAACTCGCTCCGCGCCTGCAGACGCTGACCATCGGCGCGCATGACCCCCGCCCGCGCGACGGCCACGTCCTCGCTCACCTCCTCGGCCATCCGGATCGCGTCGGCCAGCGACAACGTGCGCGCCTGCTGTGCCGAGGCTGGCAGCGCCAGCCCGCACGCGCACGCGACGAATCCGATCGCGACGCTCACACGCCCCACGTCCGTCCGCGTCATCGTACCGTCCCCCCGCTCCGCGCCACGGACCGCTCCGGCGCCTTCACGCCCATCGCCCGTAGCAACAGTTCGACATACAGCCTCGGCGCTTCCGACTCCTCGTACTGGAACATGCCCGGCATCACATCACGGCCCATCGCGTCCATGAACAGCGAGCCCATCAGCAGCGATGCAGCCACATCGACGTTCACCGAAGGGTCCGCCCAGCCTTCGAGCTTCAGCGCGCGCAGATACCCCATCAGCTGCTCACGCACGCGCGTCGGCCGTTCCGCCGCACTCTCCATGATCTCCGGGTGCTCCTCGCTCTCCCCCATGCACGTGCGGATCATCGACCGCGAGCGCCGCAGATGCTCGAGTTGGCGCTCCGACCACTCCGTCAGCTCGGCGAGCGGGTCGGCCGGCACCGGCGGCAGCACGCCCGCCGTGTCCGGCGGGCGCGTGGCCCGGATCGCTTCCTGGATCAGCTCCCGCTTCGAGCCGAAGTGCCGGAAGATCGTGACCTCGTTGACGCCGGCCCGCTCCGCGATCCGGCGCGTCGTCGCGCCCCGGTATCCGGCCTCGGCGAAGATCTCGGCGGCGGCGTGCGTGATTCGATCTTTGATCGACATGGCCGGCAAGGGTACACCGTCCCCTACTGTAGTGCAAGTGAGTGCTTGCTTACAAAGCTAGACAGTAAGTGGACACGCCGTCTGCGGCCCGACCCGTCAGCGCAGTCGCCAGACGTACATGGCGACCGCCCGCAGGTCGGCCGAGTCGAGCGCCTGCGGCGGCATCACGCCCCATTCGTCGAGGTGCATGAGGGGGAGCTGCGAGCGGTCGACCGACGGCTCGCGGATATATTCGGCGAGGTGGTCGAGGGCCTGGTCGGCGTCGAGGAAGGCCTCCCGATAGCGGTCGGCGATCTCGCGGATGGTGGGCGCGGTTTTGACGGGCGGCTCGAGGGCATGGCACTCGGTGCAGACGCCGTCGAAGACGACCTGACCGCGTGCGAGAAGCGCGGCGTCGAGCGAGTCGGTGTTGAGGGCCGGAGGCGGAACGGCCGGCGGGGTGTCCGGCGTGGGCGCCGGGGCTCGGTCGCCGCAGGCGGCGGCGAGGAGGGTGGCGGCGAGCAGGAATCTGCGCATGGCCACAATCTAAGGGCGGCGGCGTGAAACGGCGTGCCCCTTTGCGGCGCCCGCGGTCGCATGGTTCATTGACTCAATGCCGGTGGGCGCCCGCGTCCGGGTAAGACAGGCGCTCGGCGTCTGGCTGCCGCAGGTTGGCGCCGGCCATCGCCCCCGCCGGCGGCGGGTCAACACGCCATTCCAACGGAGAAACCATGATGCGACGCCTCGTCGCCCTGCTCGGCCTGCTCGTCGCCGCTCCGGCGGCGGCACAGCCCTACGACTTCGTGATTCGCGGCGGCACCGTCGTCGATGGCAGCGGCGGCGCGCGGTATCGCGCGGACGTGGCGGTGCGCGGCGATCGCATCGTGCGGGTCGCGCCGAACATCGAGACGAGCCAGGCCGGTCTGGTAATCGATGGGGAAGGCATGATCGTCGCGCCCGGATTCATCGACAATCATGCGCATATCCAGACGACGATCGACGACCGACCGCTCGCCGAGAACTTCATTCGCCAGGGCATCACGACGATCATGGCGTCGTTGCACAGCGGCGATCAGCCGTGGCCGCTGGACGCCTACATGGACTCGCTGCGCGCAGCGCCGAACGTCGGCTTCTTCGCGGGACATTCGTGGACCCGCGAGCGGGTGGTCGGCCTCGAGGATCGCGCGCCGACCGCGGCGGAGCTACGCCACATGGAGGCGCTCGTCGACTCGACCATGCGCCAGGGTGCGCTCGGCCTCTCGACCGGCTTGCTCTACGTGCCCGCCAACTACGCAGAGACCGAAGAGATCATCGCGCTGGCGAAAGTCGCTGCGCGGCACGGCGGCGTCTACGTGACGCACATGCGCGACGAGGGCACCGGACTGCTCGATTCCGTGCGCGAGACGATCCGCATCGCCCGCGAAGCCGGCATTCCCGCACAGATCAACCACCACAAAGCGGTCGGCGCCACGCAATGGGGCTGGAGCGCGCGGTCGCTGGCCATGATCGATTCCGCTCGCGCCGAAGGCCTCGACGTCAAACACGACCTCTACCCGTACACGGCGTCCAGCACCGGCTCGAGCATCCTCTTCCCGCAATGGGCGCTGGCCGGCGGGCGGCGCGCCTTCGAAGATCGCCTCGACGATCCGGCTACGCTGGCGCGGATCGAGACCGAGATGCGGCGCATCATGGAAGAGGAGCGCGGTGGCGGCGACCTGCGCAGCATCCAGTTCCGCGTGGTCCCGTCCGACCGCTCCCTCGATGGACTCACCCTCGCCGACCTCGCCGAGCGCAGAGGCGTGCCCAACACGATCGACGCCGGTGTCCCCCTTGTCATCGAGTTGCAGCGCGCGGGCGGGTTTTCCGCCATCTACCACGCCATGGACGAGGCCGACGTGATCCGCATCATGCGGCATCCGTGGGCGATGTTCGAGACCGACGGCGATGGCGTCGGCCTCGGCGTCGGTTTCCCACACCCGCGTAGCTACGGCACCTTTCCGCGCATTCTCGCCCGCTACGTCCGCGAGCTGGGCGTGCTCACGCTCGAGCAGGCGATCCACAAGATGAGCCGCATGCCGGCCGAACAGTTCAATCAGCCGGAGCGCGGCCTGATTCGCGAAGGCATGCTCGCCGACCTGGTCGTGTTCGACGCGGCGACCGTCACCGACCGCGCTTCCTACGCCGATCCACACCACTACAGCGTGGGCATCCACCACGTGCTCGTGAACGGCGTGCCCGTCCTGCTCGATGGTTCGCTGACAGGAGAAAAACCCGGCCGCGTGCTGAAGGGGCCAGCGCGCCCGGTCCGTACGACGGATGGAAGGGCCGAATGACTCGCATCGTCGACCGACGCAAGTTCGTGCTCGTCCACCCCCGCGGCCGAACCCGGCCCGTCGGGACGCGCTCACGCCGCGACATCGACGCGGTCGTGCTCCACCAGATGAGCTTCACGCGCGGTGAAGATCCGACGCGATACGATCCGACAACCTCGCATTTCGCCGTCTTGATGGATGGCACCATCCTCCGATTGCACGACCCCGAAACCCTTCTGCATTCATCGAACGGCTTCAACAGACGCAGCGTTGCCGTCGAGTTCTGCGGCGTTTTTCCAAACGAGCGCGGCCGGTATCATCGCGCCTCCGCATCGCGGTACGGCAGGCACACGCTCTCTGTCGCGCAGGCGGAGGGGGGTCGCAAACTTCTCGACATCATTCGTGCAGAGCTCGGAATCACTCACGTGTTCACACATCGGCAGGCGAACTACCCCACGAAAGCGAACTGTCCAGGGCCGCACATCTGGTACAACGTCGGGGAATGGGGCGTGCGTACCGGACTGAGTGATGGCGGCCCCGGATTTCACCTCGCCGGTGGACGACCGATCCCTGATGCATGGCGGGACGCGGCGCTCGACGTGTTCCCGTCGCGCGGTCCCTGAATCGCTCACCACGCACGGGCCGCGAACCCGTGTTGAACGTGCGGCCGTGCATCGCGTGCGTTCCGTTGCCACGGCGCCCCATCGATGGTCGGCGAATCACTTTCCTACGTAGTCGAATCGGTTGAAGTGGTGACCTCCGTTGAGGCCTTCACGAATCCGCTGACGTCGTTGGAATCATTGATATCTCTTGGATAGGCTGCCGTTATCGGAATCCGTTCAGTTCCCTATTTCGTAATGAGTCGTCCGTTCTCCGCCATCTCTGTGAACTCTGTGGTTGATTCGCCGTTCTCTGTGGTCAGCGCCTACTCGGCCCGAAGGCTGTTCGCAGGATCGACGCGCGTGGCGCGGAGCGCGGGCAACAGGCCGGCGAACGCGGCGGCGGCCAGGACGGCGGCGGTGACGACGCCATAGGTCGCGGGGTCCGTCGTGGTCACGCCGAAGACCAAGCTGGAGAGCACGCGCGAGCCGACGAGCGACGCGAGCAGGCCGAGCGCGATGCCGATTCCGGCCAGGGCCATGCCTTCTCCGAATACGGACCGCAGGACGTCACCGCGGCTGGCGCCCAGCGCCATGCGGATACCGACCTCGGGCCGGCGTTGCGCGACGGTGTAACTCAGCACGCCGTGCACGCCGACGACCGCCAGAAAGATGGCGAGCCCCGCGAACAAGGCGAGCAACGTTGCCGTGAAGCGCGGCTTCGCGATGCTGTTGACGAGCGTGGCCTCGAGCGGCTCGATATCGAACAGCGCGAGCTGTGGATCGAGGGCCCGGAATTCGCGACGGATCGCGGATACGAGCGTCAGTGGGTCGCCCTGTGCACGGATCATGAGCGTCGCGACCTGGAGCGGGTTCTGCGCGAGCGGCGAGTACGAGGCGGGCTCGGTCGGCTCGGCGATCCCCTTGAACTTTTCATCGCCGATGATGCCGACGATGGTCCGCGACGCTCCCCAGAACCGGATCTGCTGGCCGATCGCCCGACCGTCCGGGAAGTATCGGTCCGCGGCCGTGCGGTTGATGACGACGACCAACGGCGCACGCACGTCATCGCCGTCGGTGATGAACCGACCTTCGAGGAGCGGGACGCCCAGCGTCTCGAGGTAACCGGGCGTCAGGAACCGCGTCCGGATTTCCGGGAAGTCCTGCGACTCCGCCTCGCGGCCGACGATGAGGAACGAGTTCGTGAAACCCTGATCCAGCGGATGTCCGCCGGCAATGGTCACGGCCTCGACGCCGGGGATGGCGCGCACCGCGTCCAGAAAGCGGGCGTGGAAGTTGTTGATCTCGGGCAGGTCCGGATAACGGGAGAAGTCCCGCGGATAACGCGAGCCGGGCAGCTGGTACTGCGCCTTCAACACCCGTTCGGTGTCGAAGCCCGGGTCCACGTTGCGGAGCTGCCAGAAGCTGCGCAGCAGCAGGCCCGCGCCCACGACGAGCATGACGGCGAGCGCGACTTCCGCGACGACGAGCGACGAGCGGAAGCGTCGGCCACGGCGGCCCTCGGAAACCCGCCGGCCACCCTGCGCCTTCAAGGTGTCATGCAGATTCATGCGACCGAGCTGCAGCGACGGCAGCAGGCCGAATGCGAGCGCGACAGCCGCTGCAAGCGCCGTCGTGTATCCCAGCACACGCAGGTCGACGCCAGCCTCGCCGAGCCGCGGAATGTCGGCCGGCGCGAGTGCCACGAGCGCTTCCAGTCCGATGTACGCGAGCAGCACACCCGTACCGGCGCCGATCCCCGTCAAGACCGCCGACTCCACGAGGAATTGACGCCGAATCCTCGCCGCACCCGCGCCGAGCGCAAGCCGAACCGCGACCTCGCGGGACCGGGCCGCCGTCCGCGCGAGCAACAGGTTCGCCACGTTCGCACACGTCACGAGCAGCACCAGTGCGACTGCGCCGAGCAGCACGAACAACGCCGGACGCACGGGTCCGAAGACGACCTCCGAGTACGCCTCGAGATTCACGCCGCGATTCGCATTCTCCGGATACTGCGCCTCGAGGTCCGCGGCGATCGCGGCCAGGTCCTCCTGCGCAACCGCCAGCGACACGCCGGGCGCGAGCCGTGCGAGCGTCAGGAAGGGATGAGTCTGCCGCGGAAAGAACTCCGGCGACGGACGGATTGCCCGCCAGATCGCGACATCCGCACCGCTGAAGGCCGGCGCGTAATCCGCGCGCTCGTGCACCTGTCGAATGCCGAGGTCCGCATCCGCCGGTACGACACCGACGACGATGGCAGGCTGCTCGTTCAGCAGCAGCCGCGTCCCGACGACACCCGGATCCGCCGCGAAGCGAGCACGCCAGAATTCCTCACCCAGCAACACGACCAGGTCGCCCGCACCACCCTCGCTCTCTTCGAACAGCCGGCCCGCCAGCGGCCGCACGCCCAGCAGCTGGAGCAGATTCGGAGTCACGGAAAGGCCGGTGACTCGCTCGGGATCGCCCTCGCCCGAAAGCGTATAGTCCTGGCCCGCGACGACGCCGATGCCGGCCAACGTGCGCGTGCGCTCGCGAAAATCCGCGACATCCGGCCAGGACGCGGGCTCGTGAAACGTGTCGCTCGCACGGTCCGTCTCCCAGACCATGACCAGCCGGTCCGGCTCGGCGAACGGCGAGTCGGCAAGCAACACCGCATCCACGACGCTGAAGATCGCCGTGTTCGCGCCGATCCCGAGGGCAAGCGTCAGGATCGCGGCTGCCGAAAAGACCGGGCTCGCCGCCAGCAATCGAAGGGAATACCGAAGATCACGTCGGGACTCCTCCAGCCAGTTCAGGCCGCGCGCATCCCTCGCCTCTTCCTTGAACCGATCGAGTCCACCGAACTTCACGAGCGCCTCCCTGCGCGCCTCATCGGGAGTCAGACCGCGGGACTCCGCCGCGCGCGTCTCCATGTCGAGGTGGAACTCGAGCTCCGCGTCCAACTCACGCTCGACCTCGCGGCGCCGCCACAACGAGCGCCGACGATTCCAGAGGGCTCTCAGCCTGTCCAACGCCGCCTCCTTGCCGCCGATTCGACGTCATGACCGTCGTCCGCCGTGCTCACCAAGCGCGTGATCACTAGCGCTCCGCCAGCACGAGCTCGACCGCCTTCGCAAAGCGCCGCCAGCTCGTCAGCTCAGCGTCCAGCTGCTTCCGGCCCGTCGCCGTGAGCCGGTAATATTTCGCGCGGCGATTGTTCTCCGATGTTCCCCACGACGCCACGATCCAGCCGCGATTCTCCAATCGATGCAACGCAGGGTACAGCGACCCCTGGTTCACCTGCAGCACATCCTTCGAGATCTGCTGGATCCGTTGCGCCACGCCCCAGCCGTGCATGGGCTCGAGCGAGAGCGCCTTCAGGACCAGCAGATCGAGCGTTCCCTGGAGTACATCGCCGGCGGACGTTCCCACGCGTCCTCTCCTTCTTTCCTAGACATTCGACAGGAAGAGTTGGGTCTTCTCCTGTCGGATGTCAAGGGGAGAGGGAGGAACGGCCGGATTGGCGGGGTGGTCGGGCTCGGTCGGCGGTGTAGGTGCGAGGTTGTGCGACGAGAACCGACGCGTCCGTTGTGGTTATCCGGAGATACAACCGAAAGGGGGCACGGCGGGCGGGAAGTGCGGAAGCTCCGCACGTCCCGCCCAGGATGCTCAACTCAATTTCCCAATTCCCGGATGAGGACTTTGTTGTCCATGAAGAGCGGGATGAGCAGGCGGTTTCGTGTTGCGTCGAGGCCGATGTCGGCGGGCGCGGCGACGTTCTGGACGACGCGCGTGACGGCGCCGTCGGCGCCGACGCGGTAAACGGTGGAATCGGCCCAATTGGAGAAGAGGAAGCCGCCGTCGGCGAGGAAGACGATGCCGTCGAGCTGGCGGTTGGGCGAAGCGGGCAACACGGTGGTCTTATCGCCCATGGCTGTGAGCGCCATGATTTCGCCGGACCCGAACGTGACGACGAAGATGCCGCGTGTGCCGACGGCGATGCCGTTGGGCGCGCCGAGATTTGGGTTCTTGGCGAGAGTCGCGCCCTGGAGGCCTTCGCGAACCGGGTAGCGGTAGACGGCATCGGTGCCGGACGGAGCGAGGCCGCCGGCGCCGTCGTCCTGCAGTCCGCTGTCGGTCACGAAGAGCGAGCCCTCGGGCCCGATGGCGACGTCATTCAAGAAAGTCACGCCATCGAGACAGAGCACGCCTTCGAACGTGCCGTTCACGCGGTGGAACATCCGCACGCACTCGATGTCGGCGACGAAGAGTGTGTCGCCGCGAATGGCCATGCCTTTGGGAGCGTGCAAGAAGTACGACGGGCTCGCGCCGTCGAGCCAGCGCAGGTTCTCGACCTGGCCGTCGGGCGTGATCCGCGAAATGAAGCCGTTGTCATCCTCGGCCGTGGGGTGGCCGTTGATGTTGGAGACCAGGTAGACGTCAGCCACCGGATCGTGCAGCACGGACTCGGGCGTCATGAATCCCACGTCTGCGATGTCGATACCGGTTGCGGTGGAAACGGCCTGGTCGCCACCCCCGCAGGCGCCGAGGGCGGCGGCGGTCGTCAGTGTGGCCAGCAGGCGTGCAACGCGGGGACGCGTCATCGGGTCCTCCAGCGGAATCGGGGTCGAACGATTTGTGGAAAGCCACGTTACGGTAGCCGGCCGGGACGCTGGTGGCAACGCTCCGGGCCGGGCAAAGCGGCGAGGTGGCCCGGTCCCGCCGCCGAGGGACGGGACCGGGCATCCGCGGATCAGAAGTGCAGGTGTGCGCCGAGCGAGACGGTGAACCAGCTCGCCGTCAGACTGCGCCGATCGATATCCGCCGAGAAGGTGCGGAAGCCGACGGCCGGCACGAGTGCAAAGTGGGGTGTCACGTCGAGGTCGAAGCCGGCACCCAGCTCGACACCGAGGCCGAGGTCACTCGAGCCGTCACCGGTGTCCAGTGAGTGACCGAGCAGACCTGCGCGGGCCCACGGCAGAGCCGCGCCGTCCCGCCGGAACAACGCCTTGAGGCCGGCCTGGAATCCGCCGCTGTTCAGCTCGCCCTCGCACGGCTCGCTGGCCGCGCACGAGAACTGATCGTGGCTCACGCCGAAGTAGCCCGTCACCGTCCGGTTCAACGACAGCATCACGTCCGCGCCGAGGGAGAACCCGGAGCCGCCGCCGAGGTTCGACAGATCGCCCGTCGGCAGCGTGATGCCCGGCCGCCCCTCGACCGAAATGCGACCCGGCGCTTGCGCCTCGGCGTCCGACGGCACCCACAACAGGCTCGCGCCAAGCAACGCACCGATCGCCCAAAAGGAACTTCTCGTTCGCATGGTCATGATCCTCCTATCGTCGAATTCAGTGGCTGCCACGATCGTCCTGCGTGCCGATCGAGACATCGGGCAGCTCGATGCGCACGTCGGCTTCCTGCCGCTCGCGAACCTCGTGGTAAATGAATCCGCCGATGAGCAGGATGGCGATCACGAGAAGCATCGCGATCACACCGGAATTGCCGTTCGATCGGCTCACGGTCGCCTCCTTTGCTGCATGTGTAACATTCGTCCTGACAACAACTTGAGCGGCAGAGTCCGAAGCCGCACGCCAATAATTTTGCAACCTGCGTGCCAGCAGTGTCTGCATCGGTTGCAGCCGATTCGAGGATCTGATGAGCGGGCGCGCGCACGCGATGCGCGCGCCACGCTCACTCGGCGCGCAGCGTACGAAGCGGGTCGATACGGATGATGCGACGAGCGGGAACCCAGCTCGCGAGGAGTGCGACGATGACGATTATGGCAGCGGACAGGAGGAAGGTGAGCGGATCGACGCCGGCCGCGCCCGCGAGTTGGGACTCGATGAGACGAGCGGCGACGATGGCGCCGACGCTGCCGATCGCCACGCCCGCGAGCACGACGAGGACGGCGCGCCGCACGATGAGGGATGCGACACGAGCGGGCCGTGCGCCGAGCGCGAGGCGAATCCCCATCTCGCGGGTTCTGCGGGCCACGCCGTACGAGACGACGCCGTAGACGCCGAGTGCGGCGAGACCGAGAGCGAGCGCGGAAAAGGCACCCATGACGAGCATGCTGAAGCGCCGGTCCGCGATGGTGCCGCGCATGACGCTCGGGAACAGCGCGAACTCCAGCGGCATGTCGGGCTCGAGCTGTGTGAGCCGAAGGCGCAGCGCCTCGATGGTTGCGGCCGACGTGACCGTGCGCAGGACGAGTGCCGCGTTCGAGCCCCACAACGCGCGCTGGCAGCTGCACACGTAGACGGACGGCGCAGGCGCACTGAGGAAACCGCGGTGGCGGATGTCACCCACGACGCCGACGATCGTGACGGCCGCATCACGACCGTAGTACCAGGAATCGTTGCTGAGGTCGCGGAGCCGGACGCCGATCGGGTCCTGATCGGGCAGAAACCGATCGACGAAGGACTGGCTGACCACGGCGACGCCCGTCGTGTCGATGCGATCGCTCGCAGCGAAGGCGCGGCCGCGCAGGACGGGAATGCGCAGTGTTTCGAAATACCCTTCCGAAGCCACCCGGTAATCGGCGTACGGCTCGACGTCGGGTCGTCCGTCGATGGCGAGTCCGCCGTTGATCCCGGCACCGCCGAACGGCAGGTGACTGACCAGGCCGGCCGCCTGCACGCCCGGAGTCGTGCGAACGGCATCGAGCAGTCGGCCATGGAATACTGCAACGGCGGTATCGTTCGGGTACCGTTCTGCTGGCGCGGAGAGCTCGGCGACCACGATGTCACGCGCCTCGAAACCAGGATCCGCGTCGAGCGTCTGACGTAGCGAACGCAACATCAGGCCGGAAGAAACGAGCAGGATCACGGCGAGTGCGGCTTCGCTGAGAATCAGCGCGTTCCAGATGCCGGCGCGCGCCGAGCCGCCGCGGTCCCCTTCGCGCAACGCCAACGCCACGTCGGCATGGGTTGCACGCAGGGCGGGCAGCAGCCCGAACAACAGTGCCGCCAGGAACGATGCGCCGAGCGCGAACCCGATCACGGGCGCGCCCACGGCGAATCCACCGTCCTGCAGGACCGCCGAAGGTGCGACGGCGCCGATACCCCGCAGGGCCGCCGCCGCGATGAGCGCACCCGCCAGGGCGCCCAGGATCGCGAGCAGCAGGCTCTCCGTGAAGAGTTGGCGAATCACGCGAGCCCGACCGGCCCCCAGAGCGGACCGCACCGCGAACTCGCGCCGCCGGGCGCTAGCCTGCGCCAGCAGCGTGCTGGCCAGGTTGGTGCACGCGATCAGCAGCACCATGGCCGCGGCCGAGAGCAACAGCAGCAGCGGCCGGCTGTAGGCACCGTACAACTCTGCACGCAAAGCGCGCATACGGAAATCGACTGCCGACATCGCATCGCCGTGCTCGGCCTTCAACGTCTTCGCCAGCGCGGATGCCTCCAGCACCGCGTCCTCGAGGGAGACTCCATCGCGAAGCCGGCCGACGACGGCGAAGTTGTGCGAGGTGCGCGACGATCCGGTTTGCGGCTCCGCCGGAACCCACAGGTCCGAACCGTCGGGATACCGGAACCCCGGCGGCATCACGCCGATCACGGCGAACTGCGCCGATCCGCCTCGCACGCTCAATCTCGACAGGTCCGTCTCGCCCCCGAGCAGATCTGACCAGAACGCATGACTCACGACGACGACGGGTTCGGCGCCGGGCCGCGCTTCCTCGGGTCCCGGCACTCGACCCAGCCACGCGGGAACGCGCATCACCCGAAAGAAATCGCCCGAGACGAACGCCACGTTGCGTCGCACCGGCCGATTGCCGCCCAGCACCGTGAGCGGCCCGCCGAACCAGTACGTCGGATGCGTGGCGACCGACTCCAGGCCGCGCAGTCGCTCCCGTACATCGAAGAAGTTGGGTTCGGCGAACGCGATCTCGTTGCCGCGCGCATTGACCTCCCACAACCGGACGATCCGGTCCGCGTCCGGAAACGGCAGCGGCGCGAGCAGGAGCTGCTGGATGACCGCGAAGACCGCGGCGTTCGCGCCCACGCCCAGCCCGAGTGTGAGCACCGCCACCACCGCGAAGAGCGGACGCCGCCACAAGGCGCGCGCGCCGAACCGGATGTCCTGGATCACCGTGTCCCACCGAATCGCGCGCCGCTTCGAACGACGATGCCGGACCGCGATCTCGCGGCACTCCGATTCGACCTCCGCACGATCCCCAAACCGTCGCTCCGCTTCCGCTCGCGCCGCGTCCGGCGTCCAACCCTGCGCGACGAGCTCCTCGACCTTCATCTCGATGTGAAAGCGCACTTCACGACCCACATCCTCATCCACCGACAGGTCGAACAGCCGCCGTCGCCGCCGGCCGCCGCCTTCGCCGCGCCCGGTCACGTCACGCTCCCCGCGTCGACTGCAGTAGCTGCCCCATCGCCTCGACGTAACGCGTCCAGGTCCGAACTTCCGCCTTCAACTGCTGACGTCCGTCCGCGGTCAACGTGTACATGCGCGCCTCCCGACCCGTCTCCGTCACGGCCCACTCGCTTTCCACCCACCCCTTTTCCTCCAGCCGCCGCAGCGCCGGATAAAGCGCGCCCTCCTGCAGGGCGAACACGTCATCGGTCGCATGCGCGATCCAGCGCGAGATCGCGTACCCGTGGCACGCTCCC
>JBFJPA010000062.1:0-13070 GCA_041617355.1 Longimicrobiales bacterium | reverse complement strand
CGTGAGGCGACGGATGATGGCTGGAGGGGGGCGCAGCTGGCCGAACCGGTCGAGCGGCCGGAGTTCACTCTCCTCGATACGGACGGCCAGCCGTTCGATTTCCGGGAACGCACGCGCGGCGCGCTGACGCTCCTGTTCTTCGGCTATACGTCGTGTCCGGACGTGTGTCCAGTGCACATGGCGAACCTCGCTGCGGTGCTCGATCGCTACGACTACGACGTGCAAAGCCGCGTCCAGGTCGTCTTCGTCACGACGGACCCCGAGCGGGACACGCCCGAACGTATTCGTGCCTGGCTCGATCAGTTCGATCCGTCGTTCGTCGGACTGCGCGGCGGCCTCGAAGAGGTCAACCGGATCCAACGCACGCTCGGGCTGCCCGAGGCCAAGGCCGGTGGGATCCGCGCGGATGGCACGTACGACGTCGGCCACGCGGCCACCGTCCTCGCCTTCGAGCCGGATGGACCGGCGCGTCGTCTCTACCTGTTCGGGACCCGACAGGCAGATTGGGAGAACGATCTGCCCCGGCTGCTGGGCACGTCTCGATGAACCCGCCGAACGGATCCGACTGAGCCATGCAGTGGTGGTGTGCTGCACAGACCGTCGCGTGGTCGTGGGAATGGCGCGCCTATCCTGGCGTCTGGCTGTTCGTACTCGCGCTGGCTGCCTTCTTCGTGGGTGTGCTCGCGCGTGCGAACCGCATGGGCGTGGGTCCCGCGATCCGGCCTCGCCGGACCGCGCTCGGCTGGCTCGCGATCGTCTTGACCTGGATTGCGCTCGATTGGCCCGTCGGCGCGCTGGGCGGCGGCTACCTCGCGTCCTTGCACATGGTGCAGTTCCTGCTCCTCGCGATGATCGCGCCACCGCTGCTGCTGCTGGGGTTGCCGGCGGAAGCGATCCGTGATGCCGCACCGGAAGGCGAGCTCGGGCGCATGCTGCGCCGAATCACGCACCCCGCGCTCACGTTCGCCCTCTTCAACGTCATCATCATTGCCACACACATGCCCGTCGTCTCCGATGCACTCATGGCGACGCAGCTCGGCTCGTTCACCATCGATATGCTGTGGCTCGGCGGCGGCCTGCTCTACTGGTGGCCCATTGCCGGACCGGGCGTGCCCCGGCCCCGCTTCGCGCCGCCCCTGCGCATGGGATACCTATTCGCGACCATGATCTTCATGACCGCGCCCGGCGCCATGATCACCTTTTCCGATCTGCCGCTCTTCGCGACCTACGAGCTGGCGCCGCGTGTGGCCGGCATTTCCGCCCTCGGCGAGCAGCGCGTGGCCGGCCTGCTCATGAAGATCGGTGGCGCCATCGTGTTGTGGGTCGGCATTTCGGTGCTCTTCTACAACTGGCAGCGGGACGAAGAGCGGTTGTTGCGGAAGGACCAGGAACGGATCGGGATAGGGATGGGGAGAGGGTGAGGGAGAGGGAAAGGGAAAGGGTACAGGGAAGAGGGGACGAGGCATTGATCGATCCGGCATTGGGTGTGTTGCAGGAGGTCTTCGGCTATCGGTCCTTCCGACCGGGGCAGCGGGAGGTCATCGATGCGGTGATGGACGGCCGAGACTGCATCGCGGTGATGCCGACGGGGGCAGGGAAATCAGTCACGTTTCAGGTACCGGCGAGGCTGCTGCCGGGTGCCGTGCTCGTCGTCTCACCCCTCATTTCCTTGCAGAAAGACCAGGTGGATGCGCTGGCCGCATGGGGATTCCGCGCGACGGCGCTGAATTCCACGCTCGACGCAGGGGAGCGGAAGCGACGGCTGTCCGGCATCGCGCGCGGCGAATACGAGCTCATTTACCTCGCGCCCGAAGCGCTGGAGGGTCCGCTGCGCGACTGGCTCGCACGCGTACAGGCCGATTCTCTCGCTCGCGGCGGACAACGGCCCGCGCTGTCCCTTCTCGTCGTCGATGAGGCGCACTGCATTTCGCACTGGGGCCACGACTTCCGGCCCAGCTACCGACGCCTGGCCGGCCTGCGTGAATCGCTCGGCGAGATTCCGGTGCTCGCGCTCACGGCGACCGCGACACGAACCGTCGCACGCGACATCCTGCGTCAGCTCGGCATGCGCAAGCCGGCCGGCTACAAAGGCTCGTTTTTCCGGCCCAACCTGCGCATTACGTGCCGAAAGAAGGGCAAGGGTGAGACGCGCAACCACATCCTCTCCCTGGTCAAGGCAAGAGAAGGGGAGAGTGGCATCATCTACTGTCTGTCCCGGCGATCCGTAGAACAGACCACCGACTTCCTTCGCTCGCACGGCGTGCGCGCGGTACCGTATCACGCGGGCCTTCCCGACACGCAACGGCACGCACACCAGGACGCGTTCGCACGCGACGACATCGACGTCGTCGTCGCTACCATCGCGTTCGGTATGGGCATCGACAAGCCGAATGTTCGTTACGTCGTGCATCGCGACATGCCTCGCGACGTCGAGTCCTGGGTCCAGGAGATCGGCCGCGCCGGGCGAGACGGCCTGCCCAGCGACTGTGTGACACTGTATTCGTGGGCCGATGTGAAGCAACACGAGCGTCTCATCGAACGAACCGAAGACGCCGCCCACCGCCGGCGCCGACGCGAAGCCGCCGTCGCCCTGTTCGAGATTCTCGAGCGCGGACGATGCCGCCATCAGGCCATTCTCCAGTGGTTCGACGAGGACCTCGGACCGTGCGACCACGCATGCGACGTGTGCACCGGCACGGACGTCATCGAGGAAGCACGCGCCAGTCTGCCCGTCGCGAGCACGCGTCGTCGCGCCCCAGCCAGCGGCGGCACGCTCGGGGCCGAAGACACCGAGCTGTTCGAGCGCCTGCGCTCCTTGCGAAAGCAGCTCGCAGACGACGCCGGCGTCCCCGCATACATCGTGTTCAACGACCGTACGCTCCAGGAAATGGCGGCGCGCCGGCCCGGCGACGACACCGCGCTGCTCGACGTGCCCGGCGTCGGCCCGGCCAAGCTCGAGCGCTGGGGCGCCGCGTTCCTCGCCGAGATCGCCCGCTGAGAAGGGCGAAGTCCCCGAACGCAAAGGCCGCTGTCACGCGCCGGCGTTGCGATCCCCAAGCACGGTCGGGTATCCTGGGCCGTCATCCACGCGAACACCTTCTGGCGAGGCAACCGTGAGCCCGATCCAGCAGCGTTTCGTCTTTCTCCCGCTGGCCGTCCTGAACGCACTCGCACTCTCGCCCGCGTCCGTGCAGGCGACGTGGTCCGTCATCGCCGCCGACCGCGCGAGCGGCCGCGTCGTCATCGCGTCGGCGACGTGCGTGTCACAGGCCGCGCTCGAGCGCTTCCCGGCCAAGGGGTTGATGGATGTCCAGGCGATCGTCGTGCCGGGAGTCGGCGTGGCCGCCGCGCAGGCCGGGGTCGATCGCACCCGTGCCAACCAGATGCTGATCTACGAGCAGATGAAGAGCGGCACCCACCCCTCCGTCATCCTTCAGCAGCTCATGGCCGACAGCTCGATCCAGAGCCGCCAGTTCGGCATCGTCGACGTACAGGGTCGCTTCGCTGGCTTCTCCGGTGCGCGCAACCGCTTCGCGTCGCTCGACGTGCAGGGACAGGTGCCGGGTACCGAAATCTTCTACTCCATCCAGGGTAACATCCTGCGCTCGAACGCCGTCGTGCAGAACGCGGTGCGTGCGTTCGAGAGCGAAACGGGCACGCTCGCCGATCGCGTCATGGCGGCCATGGAGGCGGCGGATGCGGCCGGCGGCGACGGCCGCTGCGATTGCACGACCGCGCCCGTGCCGGATGCACCTTGTGCAACGCGCACGGCCCACGTCGCTTACCTGCTCGTCGCTGACCCGTCCGACCCCGAGGGGACCTCACACAACGACGGCCGCTACGCCCTCTACATCGACGTCAACGACCAGAACATCCGCAGCGACGAAAACGCCAACCCCGTCACCACGCTGCGCAGACGTTACGACGCGTGGAAACGCGAACAGGGGCCGGACGGCGATCGGGGGGACTGAGCACTCACGTTGCGGAACCCCTGGCGGCCATTCGGCGAAGGCAGCGTCGCAGGTTCACGACTCGCCAGACTCACTCGCGAGCGCCGTAGCGAGTCGGTCCAGGAGAACGGACTGCGCCGGGTTGATCCGATCACGCGCCTCAGGCAAGCCGAACCACGAGCAGCGGTCGATCTCCGGGAATTCGATCGTTCGCCCGGATCCTCGTGGCCACTCCATCCGAACCGGGTTGCTGCGTACCGCGTCCGGATCCACATCGCCCGCGCACCCCCACGCGTGCACCACCTTGCCCGCCTTCTGCTTCACCGTGCTCAGCGGGACGTAGGGCCCTGCGGGTCGCACGCCGGTCTCTTCGGCAAACTCGCGCAACGCCGCCGCGAGAGGATCCTCGCCCGCCTCGATCTCCCCCTTCGGAATCGTCCAGGCGCCCGCGTCCTTCCGTGCCCAGAACGGGCCGCCGGGATGCGCGAGGAACACCTCGACGGATCCCGCCCTCATCCGGTATAGCAGAAGCCCTGCGCTTTCCTTCGCCATTGCGCCTCCGTTGACCGTCACGATACGCCCCTGGTCGACGTTCCGCCTTGCAATATTTTAGTGTAAACTATAATATGTGCCATGACGTCCGCACTCGCCGCCCTGGCCGAGCCCCGACGCGTCGATATCCTGCGGCTCGTCTGGGACCGCGAGCGGGCCGCCGGCGACATTGCCGCACGCTTCGATGTCACGTTCGGCGCCATCTCGCAGCACCTGCGCGTGCTTCGCGAGGCCGGCCTCGTCGCGGTTCGGCGGGAGGGTCGCAGCCGGCTGTACCGGGCGAGGCGAGAGGACATGGGCCCGCTCGCGGAGTACCTCGAAGGAATGTGGCGTGCGCGCCTGCAGAGGTTGAAGGGACTTGCAGAAGCGGAGGAGGTGGCGGATGGCGGATGACGTGACGATAGACGTCAGCGTCGACGTATCAGCGCGGATCGCGACCGTGTTCCGCTTCCTGTCCGAGCCCGATCGGCTGGCGGCGTGGCTGGGTGAAGGAGCCGAGGTCGAGCCGCGAGAGGGTGGTGCGCTTCGGGTGCCGTATCCGCACGGGGCCGTGGCGGTCGGCAGGGTCGAGTCGATCGAGGCAGGCCGCCGGCTCGTCTTCACGTGGGGCTATGAGACCGGCGAGCACGGCATCGCGCCCGGGACCACGCGCGTGACGGTGGAGTTGGAGCCCATTGCGACCGGGACGCGTGTGCACCTCCGGCACGAGGGACTCCCGGACGAAGCGGCGCGGAGCGGGCATCGCCAGGGCTGGAAGCACTACATGTCCGTGTTGGCCGCGCGGGCAGCCGCGGTGCAGTTCGATGGAATCGCCGAGGCGGCCGTGGATGCCTGGGTCGCCGCGTGGAATGAGCGCGATGCGGCGGAGCGTGACACATTGCTCGAGCGCAGCTTCGAGGCGGCAGGGCAGTTCCGCGACGCCCTGGCCAGCGTCGACGGCCGCGCCGAGCTCGCGGATTACATCGCGGGGACGCAGGGGGTCATGCCCGGCGCCCGGCTGCACCGGGCGGGCGCCGTCGATCAGGTTCACGACCGGGTCCGTTTCTCATGGCGATTCGAATCCGAAGGAGGCGGCGTGCTCGGCAGCGGCTGGAACGTCGGCCGCCTCACGCTCGACGGTCGTTTCGCGGAGGTGGTCGGCTTCTGGGATGCGTAGGGCCGATTGTTGTTCGCCGTTTGCCGTTTTGCCGGTTCCTCGCCGTCGCCGTCCACCCTCCGACCCCAGTATGTTCACCCCATGGAAGTCCAGATCTTCGGCACGAAGAAAAGCGCTGACACCCGGAAGGCGTTGCGCTTCTTCGCGGAGCGGCGCATCAAGACGCACTTCGTGGATCTGACGCAGCGCGCTGCATCGCGCGGCGAGTTGGCGAAGTTCGCGCAGAAGTTCGGGGTCCGCGCGCTGGTCGATTCCTCATCGCGCAGATACGCGGAGCTCGGCCTGGCCCATTCCGCCTTGAGCGACGAGCGCTGGCTGGAGAAGCTGGTGGATGAACCGTTGCTCCTGAAGCAGCCGCTCGTGAGGGCGGGCGCGCGTTTCGCGATCGGCGCGGACGAGGCCACGTGGAAGGCGTGGACCGGACGGTGATGCGAATCAGGCGCACTGTGACTCGAACCATGAACCCAATGAATGCTCGGACGTTGCCATCCGCTTTCACGTTCGCGCTGGGCGCGTGCCTCGCCGTCACCCCAGCAGCCGCACAAACGGAGCCTGATCCGGTACCGGCGGGCCGTGTTCCCGCGCCGGGACCGTACCTGCCCGGGTTCGACGCGCTGCACTACGACCTGCGCATCACGGTCGGCGAGTCGAGCAGCCGAATCGATGGCACCGCGCTGATCGATATCGCGCGGGTGTCGCCCTTGCGGGACACGTTGCGCCTCGACCTGAGCGGGCTGCGCGTGACGCGAGTGCTGGCGGGACCGCCGAACGGCAGCCGGTCGGCGGCATCGTTTCGCCAGGCGGATGGCCGCGTCTTCATCGCACTGCCCCGGCCGGCCACGCCGGACACGATTCGCGTGGAGGTCGTCTACGACGGCGTGCCCGATGATGGACTCATCATCCGCGACAATGTGCGCGGGGCGCGGGCGGCGTTCGCCGACAACTGGCCGGATCGGGCCCGTTTCTGGTTCCCCTCCATCGACCACCCCGGGGACAAGGCCACCGTCGCCTTCGAGATTCGCGCGCCGCGCGGCTGGGCTGTGATCGCCAACGGTCGCCGTACCGACACGAGTGATGATGACGTCTGGAACTACCGTACGGCCGCAGCGATCCCGACCTACACGATGGTATTCGGAGCGAGTCGGATGAGCGTGGGCACCGTGGACGCCTGCGCGCGTGGCGGCCGCACGGCAGCACGGCCGGACGGTTGCGTCCTCGTCACGTCCTGGACGTTCCCACGGGACAGCGCCAACGGCGCCCGCATCTTCCGTCGGGCCGGTGACATGGTGCGCTACTACACGGACCGCTTCGGTGACTTCCCATACGAGCAGCTCGCGCACGTGCAGTCCGCCACGCGGTTCGGCGGGATGGAGAACGCCGGCGCCATCTTCTACTCCGAACGCGCGATTGCCGACGGGACCCTCTCGGAGGTGACCGTCGCGCACGAGACGGCACACCAGTGGTTCGGCGATGCCGTGACGCCTGCGTCGTGGTCACACATCTGGTTGTCGGAAGGCTTCGCGACGTATTTCGGCATGCAGTACTTCGAGGCCGTGGAGGGCGTCGAGCGGTTCCGCGAGCTGCTCGCGAATTCCGCTGGCGGCTACCTGAGCTCCGACGTGACGGGTCTCGCCATCGTCGACACGACACGTGTACCCGATGACAACCTGTTCGGCCTGCTCAACTCGAACAGCTACAACAAAGGCGGGCAGGTGCTGCACATGCTGCGCGGCCTGGTGGGCGACAGCGCGTTCTTCGCGGCGATCCGCAGCTACTACGCCATGCACGTAAACGGCAACGCGACCACGGAGGATCTGCGACGTGCGTTCGAGTCCACGGCTGGCCGCGACCTGGGCTGGTTCTTCGAGCAGTGGCTGTATCGGCCCGGGCACCCGATTCTCCAGGTCTCCCACCGGTGGGACGCGACGGCGCGTGAGGCATCGATCCTTGTCGAGCAGGTGCAACCTGCGGAGTGGCCGACGTTCCGCATGCCACTCGAGATCGAGGTGGTCACGGCCGATGGCCGCCCGGTGCGGCACCGGCTCGAGGTCGGCGACCGGCGCACCGAGGTCCGGGTTCCGGCGCCGTCCGCCCCGACCGCCGTCCGCGTCGACCCGGACGGCTGGTTGCTGGAAGAGGTGAGGGCCGCGGGCGCCTGATCTGTCGGGCCCGTGCCACAAGAGCGGCCGGACGCGCGACCGGGGCGAAGGCAGCCCGGGAACCGGTGCGGCGCCCTGCCCGTAGGAGCGGTTGGATCGGCCGGGCAGGAACGGGAGGCGCGGAACTTGCCCGGTACCGGAACCCGACCCGAGACATGACCTCGACGCCGAGGCCACAACCGCGAATGGCGAACGCGAGCCGACACTCCCCGTTTCCGCCGGAACGCCGCCTGTCCATCGACCGGCGGCGCGTGAACCCGCTTCTGGCGGACTACCGCTGGGCCTTTCGCGGCCGCCGTCGCGGCCCCCGCCGCGAGGACGAGTCGGGGTGGGCCGACATCTACGACGCGCGGCTCGTCCTGACGATGTTGGCGATTCTGATGCTCAGTGGTCTCGACGCCGGGCTCACGCTTTCACTCCTGGAAAGCGGCGTCGTGTGGGAGGCGAATCCGATCATGCGCTTCCTGATCGAGCACGACGTGCGCGTCTTCGTCAATGTGAAGACCGTCATCACGGCGGCCGGCCTGCTCTTCATGGTCGTCGCTTCGCAAGCGAAGCTGCTCGGGCGGGTCCGTGTGCGCACCGTGCTGCACGGCGTGCTCGGCCTCTACGTCATCCTGATCGGCTACGAGCTCATGCTGGTCCGTATCGTGCTCGCAGACGGAGGGACGTTCTAGCCGCCTCGTCGCGGCGGCGCCGGCGACGCTGGACGCCTTCTCGCCGGTGGCCGCGGTGGCGGGACTTTGGGAACGCCCCGTTCCTCCCGCTTCTGCTTCGACGTCTTCTTGCCCTTCGCCATCGTTCCGCCTCCATCGCTCCGCGGTTCTCCGGCGCCAGAACCTGCAGCCGTTGCCAGCGCTTCACGCGTGGCGCTACATCCCCAGCATGTCGACGAACCCGCTGTGCTCTACGTGCGGGACGCAGTTCCCGCCCGCCGATCCGCCGGAAGTCTGTCCCATCTGTGCGGATGAGCGCCAGTACCTGCCGCCGGGCGGACAGCGGTGGACGACGCTCGACCGGCTCCGTGCCGGCCGTGCCAACACGTGGCGGACGCTGGAGCCCGGCCTGTTCGCGATCCACACCGAGCCCGGCTTCGCCATCGGACAGCGTGCGCTGCTGCTCCGATCTCCCGGCGGCAACGTGCTCTTTGACTGTATCGCGCTGCTCGATGAGGCGACCGTCACGCTCATCCGCGCCCTCGGCGGTCTCGCGGCGATCGCCATCTCGCACCCCCACTACTACACGACGATGGTGGAGTGGGCACACGCGTTCGAGGCTCCCGTGTTCCTGCACGCCGACGATCGGTCCTGGGTCATGCGGCCGGATCCGTCGCTGCGATTCTGGGATGCCGAAACCTGCGTACTGCACGACGGCATCACGCTCATTCGAATCGGTGGCCACTTCGACGGTGCCGCCGTCCTGCATTGGCCGGCCGGCAGCAACGGCGACGGCGCGCTCCTCGTCGGCGACGTGATCGCCGTCGTTCAGGATCGCCGTCACGTCACGTTCATGCGCAGCTATCCGAACTTCATCCCGCTCCCGCCGTCTGCCGTTCGGCGTGCCGTCGCCGCCATCGATTCGCTCCCGTTCGATCGCGTCTACGGCGCGTTTCCCAACCGCGATATCGTCGGCGAGGGCAAGGCGGCGATTCTCAGATCCGCCCGGCGTTACATCTCATGGTCGAGGGACGAGGGTTGACGGCGACGGCGGGGAAACGGCAAACGGCCGACCGCCACGGCCCAACGGCAAGCAGAACCGAAACGGTCCATGACGAAGAGGGAGCGGAATGCTCGACGCGGTCGTTCGCCCGTTGAAGGATTTGGCCCTCGCGCCGCTCACGCGGGTGGCCGCGCGTGTGCATCCGAATGCGATCACGGTGGCGGCGCTGCTGGCGGGACTGGCCTGTGCCGGCGCGGCCGCGACCGGATCGTTCGGCCTCGCGCTCGGCTTCTGGGCGTTGAATCGCGTGCTCGATGGCCTGGACGGCACCGTCGCGCGACGCGCGGATCGGCAGACGGACCTCGGTGGGTACCTCGATCTCGTATTCGACTTCGTCGTGTATGCGGCGATCCCGCTGGGGATTGCTGTAGCGGTCGATTCGACGCAGCCGGGCGCATGGCCGGCCGCCGCGCTCCTGCTGGCCTGCTTCTACATCAATGCGGCGAGCTGGATGGTGCTGGCCGCGGTTCTCGAGAAGCGCAGCCGGAACCGCGACGCGGGCCTGCAGACATCGATCGTCATGCCGGAAGGCCTGATCGCCGGGACCGAGACGGTCCTTTTCTACACCGCGTTCCTGCTGTTGCCGTCGCGCGCGTCCACGTTGTTCGTCGTGATGGCGGGCCTCGTTCTGATCACGGCCGGCCAGCGCGTCGTCATGGCGCTGCGCAGCATCTCCTGAGACCGGCTCCGCGTCGCACGACAGAATCGCAATCATCGATCTGTCGCTCAGGTCGCGATGACGGCAGCGTCTCCTTCGATTTCCGTCTCGATTGCGACACCGGCCTCGAGCGTGCGGTGCACCGGGCACCGGTTGGCGATCTCGAGGAGACGGCCGCGCTGCGCTTCGTCGAGTGAGCCGAGCAGCTCGATCGTGCGTCGCACCCGGTCCACCTTGCCCTGTGTCGGTGCATCCTGCGCGTGCACCTTGCGATGCTCCAGCCGGACCCGTGCCTCCTCGAGCGGCCAGCCTTTCCGGTCGGCATACAGTCGCAGCGTCATGGCGGTGCACGCGCCGAGAGCTGCGCCGAGCAGATCGTACGGCGATGGGCCGGCATCGGCGCCGCCCACGCTCTCCGGCTCATCGGCGACGAACGCGTGGCGGCGAACCTGGAGGTCCGTACGCAACCCGCTCGACCCGATGCGAGCCAGCACCTGGCCGCGCTCGACGAGGTCCTCCAGCGACTCGGCCTGCCACGGCGCCAGATAGCGCTGCGCCCAGGCCGCCACGACGGAGCCGACGTAGCGCGAGTCCGCTTCGTCCGTGAGCAGGTGGTCGGCCCGGTCCAGCGATACGAAGCTCTTCGGGTGTTTTGCCGCTTCGAAGATGCGGGCGGCATTATCGATGCCGACCTGCGTGTCGACCGGCGAATGGAAGACGAGCAGTGCGCGCTTCAGGCCGCCGATGTGTTCGCGGACACGGGCCGCATCGAGGTCGTCCAGGAACTCACGGCGAATGGTGAACCGACGGCCGGCAAGCTCCACGGCCGCCTCGCCCTTCGCCTCGATTTCGTCGATCGACTCGGCCAGCAGGTGCTTGACGTGCGCCGCATCGGACGGTGCACCCACGGTCACGACCGCGCGCGCGGAACTCACGCGCGGCGCCGCGCACAACACGGCAGCGCCGCCGAGCGAATGGCCGATCAGGATCTCCGGCGCGCGTCCCTCTCGCGCCATCCATTCCGCCGCCGCGACCAGGTCGCCCACATTGGACGAAAACGTCGTATCCGCGAAATCGCCTTCGCTCTCGCCCAGGCCCGTGAAGTCGAAGCGGAAGACGCCGAGTCCCGCCTGCGTCAACGCACGCGAGACGTTGACCACGGCCTTCAGGTTCTTCGAGCACGTGAAGCAATGGGCGAAGAGCACCCACGCCCTCGGCTCGCGATCGAGCGGTACGTCGAGCCGCGCCGACAGATTCGATTCCGTTGCGCCGGGAAAGGTAATTCGTTCGGAGTGCAAGGTTCACTTCCCTGATCGGGTCCTGGTGACACTGGCCAGTGAAGGCGGAACGGGCGGCGCATGTTCCCACGGCGTTCCGCCTGCGCCGGTATCGCTCCATATTGGGTTCCTTCAGACCCCATCGCCCACCCCGATCGGAGTTGCTCCCATGACCGGTCGAACGACGTCGGCCGCCGCTCTCGGCCTCGCGTGCCTGCTCGGGTTCGCGCCGGCCACCGCGGCCGCACAGGTCGCGCGCATCGAAGCCGTGCCGGCCACGCTGACCCTCGAGCGCGGAGCGGAGGCGAGCCTCGTCCTTCGTGCACTGGATGCGGCTGGCCGCGCCCTCGATGCGCCCCTCCGCGTGGGCGGGCCCCGCGGCGGCCTCGCCGTCGAGCCTGCCGGCGAAAACCGCTACCGGGTTCGCGCCCTCGCCGTCGGCACGCACGACATCATCGTGGCCAGCGTGGCGGCGGGTGATGCCGAACCCGTGACGCTGCGCATCTCGGTCCGGGTCGACTGGCCGGCGGTCAGCCGCGTAGAGATCGAGGCGCCGGATCCGCTCTACGAAGGTACGCGCGTCGCCCACCGTGCTCGCATCATCCTCACGGACGGGACGGAGCGGCCGAACGCAGCGGTCTCGTGGCGGACCTCCGACGCGGCCATCGCAGCCATCGATCCCTTCGGGGTCGTGCGCGCCCTGACCCCGGGCCGCGTCGAGATCTCGGCCGAAGTCGAGGGCGTGCGTGGCACGCTCCGCAGGGAGATCCAGTCGCTTCGGCTGGCCTCGCTCGAAATCGACGGCGGCGCCGACCTCGTGCGAACCGGCGACGTGCAGCGCTTCCGCGTCGTCGCGCGCGGAGCCGACGGCCGCACCATCGACAACCTCGCCGTGACGTGGAGCCATGCGTACGTCCCCGATGACACCATCCGGGCGCCGCAGGCGCCTGGCCAGCTCGAGGACGGGCGCTTCGTCGCCAGCGTGCCCGGCGTCCACACCGTGTTCGCCACGGCCGCGGGTCGGCAGGCCGAACGCTCTTTCCGCGTGCGCAAGCGCGACGTCGTACGCAAAGTCGATGTGGTCGGACAGGGCAGGGAGGCACGCGTCTTCACGACCGATTTCTGGATTTTCGAGGGACGGGACGGCCGCGACTACGCGTTCACCGGCTCCAAGTTCGGGGATGGCATTGCCTTCGTCTGGGACGTGACCGACCCGGGCAACATCGTCAAGACCGATTCCATCCAGGTCGATGCCCGCACGGTCAACGACGTCAAGGTATCACCCGACGCGCGCTACGCCGCGCTCTCTCGCGAGGGTGCGTCGAACCGTCGCAACGGCGTCGTCATTCTGGACCTCGCGGATCCCGCGCACCCCGTCGTCGCATCGGTCTACGACGATGGCCTGACCGGTGGTGTGCACAACATGTTCGCCACGAACGATCACCTGTTCGCACTGTCGAACGGCGACAAGTACGTGATCCTGGACGTGCGCGACCTGCGCGCTCCGAAATACGTGAGCGAGTACGATCACCCGGACAGCCGCGTCCATGACGTGTGGGTGCACGACGGCCTCGCCTACTCCGCCGAGTGGGGCACGGG
>JBFJPA010000061.1:0-13597 GCA_041617355.1 Longimicrobiales bacterium | reverse complement strand
GGCCGGGCCTCGCGCTGGCTTCGACCGGCGCCGTCTACCTGCTCGGCCGAAACGACCTGCCACACCTCGCGTTCCTCGCTCCGGCGACGCTGCTCGTCGTGGCCGCCATGTTCGCTCGTCCTGAAGACGCGAGATTCCGGTTGATTCGAGGGTTGGTCATTGGCGGGGCGGCGTTCGGACTGCTTCGCTGGATTCTGGTTTGGACCGCCGCGCCACCGTCGCCGCACAATCTGCTCGGCGCGGACCGCGCCGCGGAGCAATTCGTCCACGAAACCTGGCTCCGCCCGTTGCCGGGTGTGATCGAGGCGCGACGTCCGGTCGTCATGCTCGCCGCGAACGCGCCCTGGCTTTACCTGTATTGGTCACCCCAGCCCGTGCCGGTCGAATGGCTCGTGCCGATCGGCGAAGGGACGAACAGCCCCGATCACTATCGACTGATGGCCGATCACATCGCGCGGCACCGCGTGCCCTATATCCTCGTCGGCGAACGTGAGCTGGCCGGCTTCATCACGGAGCCATCCCCCATTCGCGATGTGCTGCTCCAGGATTATCGCGAAGCCGGACGGGCGGGACGCGCGTTCATCTTCGAACGAGTCGATCGGTAGACTGGTGTTCGCAGGGCGGAGGCCGCGATCGCGGCCTCCGCCCGCTTCACCGCGGGACTACGTCTCGCGCAGCCACTTGCCCAGTTCCTTGAACGATGGCCTGCGACCGGTGGACAGGATGCCGATCCGATAAATGCGGCCGCCGAGCCATGCGACGGCGACGACGCCGATCGCGAGCAGGCCCAGCGAGAGCGCGATCTGGAGCGGCGGCACGGCCACGGTCGCGAGCCGCATCGGCATCGCGATGGGCGCGCACGGCGGCAGCAGCGACAGCGTGACGGCGAGCGTGCCACCCGGCTCGTTCGTGATCGGGCCGATGAAGAGCAACGGCACGAACAGCGGCACGAGCACGAGGATCTGCATCGACTGCGCTTCCTGCTCCGTCGTCATGGCCGCGCCCATGGCCGCGTAGATGCTCGCGAAGAGCAGGAACCCGAGCACGAAGAAGGATAGCAGCAGTACGACCTGGCCGGCCGGCACGGCCAGGCTGGCCATGAGCTCGGTCGGCAGGCCGAGCATGCGTGGCAGGTAGGCGCCGCCGCCCGTCGCGATCAATGCGAGCACAGCCCAGATCGCGACCTGCAGCAGGGCGGCGCCACTCACGCCCAGGATCTTGCCGAGCATCAGGTCCATGGCTCGCACGGAGCTGACCATGACCTCGGAGATCCGGTTCATCTTCTCTTCCAGCACGCTGCGCATCACGGTCACACCGTAGAACGCGACCATGAAGTAGACCATGAAGGCCACCATGTAGGCGACCCAGAACGTCGTCTCCGCGCCCCGCCCCGCCTCGCCGGACTCCGTGACCTCCGCGCCGTTCACGGCCACGCGACGCAGCAGGTTGACCAGCTGCTGCGGCTGCACGCCGCTCGTCGCCAGACGCTCCGCCTGCACGGCCGCCGACGCGGCCTGTCCGACATCGCGCAGCATCGTGCGGTTCGAGATGTTGCGCGCCCGGTAAAAGACCGTGTCGCGCGTGAGCACGTTCGCGGGCAGGACGACGTACGCGTCCAACTCCTCGGCGAGGACGCGCCGGTTCAAATCTTCGCGGTGCTCGGCGAACCTGCCGGTGACGCGTTCGACCGTGTAACGGTACGGGGCCGTCGAATCCTGCGAAATCGTCTTCAGCACCTGCTCGAGCGCAGGTCCCGCGGTCGTGCCCATCTCGTCGACGATGACGACGCTTCGGTCCTGGCGCTCGCGCGAGCCCTCGCCCAGTCGGGGCAGGACCAGGATCGCGCCCATGAACAGCGGGAACAGCGCCGTGCCGTAGAGAAATGCGCGGGTGCGAATTCGCTCCATGAATTCGCGCCGGAGAATGATGCGGACCTCACGCACGGGCCGCCTCCCATGACTGGCGTGAAGTCTGCGTACCACCGACCTGTGCGACGAAGATCTCGTGCAGACTCGGCTCGAGGTGCTCGAACCGGCAGAGCGCCGCGTCCATTCCGTTCAGCTCCGTCACCAGTGTGGGTGTGGACGTGCGCGGGTCCAGCTCGACTTCCCAGCCGCGGCCCACCGGCTCGACCGTCGCGAAGTGGTGTCCGTTGCCGCGTGGCGCCGCCATGAACGCCTCGACGCGCGCTGTCTTCTGGTCGAACTCGACGTAGAACCGGTTGCCGCGGTGCGCCCGCCGGATGTCGTGCACTCCGCCATCGAGGATCTTGCGGCCGCGCGCTATGATGCAGACCGAATCGCACATCTGCTGGGCCTGCAGCATGTTGTGCGTGCTGAGCAGGACCGTGCGGCCCTCTCGCTTCGCACCCACGATCGTCTCGCGCAGCACCTCCTGGTTCACCGGATCCAGACCCGACGTCGGCTCATCCAGAATCAGGATCTCCGGCTCGTGCAGCACGGTCGCAATGAACTGCACCTTCTGCTGCATCCCTTTCGACAGCGTCTCGACGCGCGACGTCTCCCACTCGGCCAGGTCCATGCGTGACAACCAGTCGCGCGCGCGCTCGGCGGCCTGACGACGGTCGATGCCTTTCAGCTCCGCGAAAAACACGATCACGTCGATCACGCGCATCTTCTTGTAAAGCCCTCGCTCCTCCGGCAGGTAGCCGACCTTTCGCAACACGCTTCGGTCGCGCGCCGGATCCACGCCGAGCACACCGATGCTGCCACGGTCGCGGCCGATGATGTTCATGATCATTCGCAGCGTCGTGGACTTGCCTGCCCCGTTCGGGCCCAGGATGCCGTAGATCGTGCCGCGCGGAACCGCCAGCGTCAGATCGTCGACGGCCGTAAAATCGCCGTACCGTTTGGTGACGTTGTCGATGTGGAGCGCTGTTTGCATCGGCGAGCCCTTTCCCCCGAACCGTTCGTTTCGCTCGCCAACGGTAGCGGCAACCCCGTCGACCAGACCAGAGGCCGCTCCCCGAGCGGCGGGAATCGGCGCGCCAGCGGTGGGAACGGCGCCGGTCGCGGCGAGAGGAGTGTGGAAAGGGTCTGCCGTGTGCCGGTCCCGGCCCCGTCAGCGACTGTTGGGCCTAACGACCCGGCCCGGCAGCGCGCCGGTGTGCTCTCCGTTGCGGATCACGACGGTTCCATTCACGAGCACGTGGTCGATGCCCGTGGGATAGGCGAACGGTTGCTCGAAGGTGGCTCGGTCGGCGACCGTGACAGGGTCGAAGACGACGATGTCCGCGTAGGCGCCGGCCGCGAGCGTGCCGCGTCCGGTCAGGCCCAGCTTCGACGCGGGCATCTGCGTCATCTTGTGGACCGCCTGCTCGAGTGTGAGCGCACGGCGTTCGCGGACGTAGTGGCCGAGCACGCGCGGGAACGTGCCGAACGAGCGAGGGTGCGGCGTCCCTCGCGCGAGTGGGCCCTCTGTGGCGAGCGCGGAGCCATCGGAACAGACCATGCCGAGCGGGTGCGCGAGGATCTTCGCCGTGTTCTCCTCGGACATGCCGAATCCGACCATGCCGGTGCGCCCGCCATCTTCGCGCATGATCTGCAGCAGCAGCGCGTACGGCTCGACGCCTCGTTCGGCGGCGGCGCGGCCGAGGCGGCGGCCCCGAATCCAGGCGAGCGAATCCTGCGACGTGGACGTAACCTGCACGGCGTCCCAGTCGCCGAGCTGCGCGATCTTCTCGCGCACCGCCGCTTCGATGCGCGGCGCTTCGGGCCCGTCCAGCCTCGCCAGCATGGCGCCGGTCCCGCCGTCGCGGCTCCAGAGCGGGAACAGGTTGGACAACCCCGTCGCATACGCGATGTAGGGGTAGCGGTCGAAGTGTACGTCCACGCCGTCGCGGCGCGCGCGGTCGATCAGGTCGAGCGCGGCGTCGGCCTTCCACCAGTTGCGCTGACCCTGTGCCTTGAGGTGCGAGATCTGGACGGGCACGCGGGCGAGGCGGCCCACGTGCAGCGCCTCCTCGATCGCGGCGAGCAGCGCATCATCTTCGTTGCGCATGTGCGAGGCGTAGGGCAGGCCCGTTCTCTCGAGGGCCGATGCGAGCGCGACCAGTTCGGCGCGGTCGGCGAACCCGCCCGGCGTGTACTCGAGACCGCTGGACAGACCGCACGCGCCGTCCGCGATGGCCTGCCGAACGAGCGATTGCATCTGCCCGATCTCGTTCGGCGTGGCCGGCCGGTCGGCATTGCCAATGACCAGGCCGCGCAGCGTGCCCGCACCCACCATGCTCGTGAAGTTGACGGCGTACTGTCGCGCCGCGAGAGCGCGGTAGAAGCCGTCCAGCGTCGACAGGTCCACATCGGCGCCGTAGTCGGCGCGGGCCCGCTGGACCGCGTCCGGCGATGCTGGCGCGACGGAGCCGCCATCCTGCCCGGCCACCTCGGTCGTGACACCCTGCCGAATCTTGGACTCCGCGCGTGGGTGCTCGAACAGTTCGGTATCCGTGTGCGAATGAATGTCGATGAAGCCCGGCGCGACGACGCGGCCGCGCACGTCGATCACTTCGTCGGTCTCCGGCGGGAGCGCCCGGCCAAGTGCCGCGATGCGGGCGCCGCGGATCCGAACATCCGCTTCGACGCCCGCGGCGCCCGTGCCGTTGATGACCGTGCCACCGCGCAACAGGATGCCGCGCTGGTCGGACCTCGCACGCAGCACGGCGGGCGCGAACAGCGGTGCGGTCGCGGCGCCGGCAGCGAGCAGAAATGTGCGCCGCTTCATTCGAGGAGCGCCGGCAGCGCGGCGACCGAGTCGATGACGGCATCCGGCCGGCGCTTCGCGCGGGCCAATGTGTCTTCGCGGAACTTGCCGGTGCGCACGAGCACGCCGCGCATGCCGGCGGCGGCGGCACCCGCGATGTCGGTGTCCACATCATCGCCCACGACGACAATGCGCTGATTGTCGAGGTTGAGCGATTGGGCGGCGAGACCGAAGAAATCCGGGCTCGGCTTACCGAGCACTTTCGCCTCGGCGCCGGCCGCGTATTCGAGGGCGGCCACATACGCGCCCGCATCGAGCGCCGGGCCGAGCGCGGAGTGCCACCAGCGGTTCTTCTGCAGTGCGACCAGCCGCGCGCCCGACAGGACGGGCTTGAATGCGGCGTTCAGACGCTCCGCGTCCCAGCCGCTGCCGAGATCGCCGATGACGACCGCCTCCGGCGATTCGTCGTCGCGCGTGAACCCCGCGAAGTCCGCGAGTGTCTCGTCGGCGACGAACAGGGCGACACGGTTGATGCCCTGGCGCGCCAGCCAATGGGCCGCCGCGACCGGCGCCGTGAACAGCGCATCATCCGCGACGGGAAATCCCGCGTCGCGCAGCCGGCGCGCGACCTCGGCGCGTGGCCGCCGCGTCGTGTTGGTCAGATAACGCAGGCGGTAGCCGCGCTCGACCAGCGACGCCACGGCATCGACGACGCCCGGAAGCGCGACATCGTCCACGTCGAGCAGCGTGCCATCGACGTCCAACAGGATCCCTTCAGCCCGCACGGTTCCGCTCCTGCCAGATCCCGGTTGCGACACGGCGGCTCGGCGTCAGCTGCCGGGCGAGTGCGGGGCCGGCAACGTACGTCCAGCAGGCGAGTCCATCGACTTCGACACCGACGCGACGGAACAGGCCTTCCTCCACCGATTCGAACTCGTCCAACTCCGCCAAGAGCTCCGGCGGGCAACGCCAGATCTCGCCGTGCACCGGGTTCTCGCCGTAGAGCAGCAACGCCGGGTACCTCCCTTCGATGTCGTACAACGTGCCCTGTACGGCGGCCGGCCGCACGAAGCTCGCGCCGCGAAGCAGCTCCGCGGCCGGACCGTTCTTGCGGAGCGTACCGTACGCGAACAGGTGGAATCCACGCTCGCTCACGTGCCGCCCGTCCTGCGCACACGACCGGGCTCGAGTCCGCCCGCGTGCAGGATCTTCTCCTGCAGTCGTTGCTGTTGCTCGTCCACGAAGCTTTGAAGGGCGGCAATGTGATCGGCCGCTTCCGCGAATGCGTCAGCGGGGAAATCACGGCCTTCCGCGGTACGCAGGGCGCCGTCCACAGCCTCCAGCTCGCGCGCCGCCTTTTCCGCGGCGCGTGCAAGGCGCGTGAGGGCCCGCCGGGCTTCCGATTCCACACTCATGGGTGGGAACCTGTGGCCCGGCGCGAGGCGCGGCAATGTTTCGCCGGGCCGTTCTAGCCGCCGCGGACGGTCAGCCGGTCAGCGCCCTCCAGACCGCGAGCAAGCCCAGGAATGCGGCAAGCAGTACGACGACGACGCCCAGCACGTTCGCGATCGGGCCGTTCTTCCAGGTTCCCATGCGCCGAGCGTCGTTGACGGCGAGAAGCAGGAAGATGGCGATGAAGGGCAGGAGCAGCCCGTTGGCGACCTGGGCGAACAGGATCGCCGGGACGGGCCGCACGCCTGCCGCGGCAAACGCGGCGCCCGTCAGCAGGACGACCAGCCAGACCGCGCGCAGGCGCCAGTCGCGCAGGTCGCGCTTCCAGCCCAAGCCGCCCGCCGGCGCGTACGCCGCGGCGAGCGGCGCCGTGATGGCCGAGGTCAATCCGGCCGCGAGCAACCCGGCCGCGAACAGGATGCGCGCCCAAGGGCCCAGCACCGGCTCGAGCTGGACCGCCATGTCGGCGGCGCTCGTGACCGTCGCGCCGGAGGGCAGGCCCGCCGCGGACGTGACCACGATCGCCATGCTCACGATCCCACCCAGAACGATCGCGATGCCGAGGTCGAGCCGCGCCGCCGGCAACGACTCCGCGCCCTGCCACTTCTCACTCACGGCGGACGCGTGCAGGAACAGGTTGTACGGCACGACCGTCGTACCGATGAGGCCGACCGCCGTCACGATCGCGCGCGGATCCTCCGGCAGGACCGGCACGAACATGCCACGCACGATCTCCGCCAGCGGCGGGGCGAGCGTAATGGCCGTGATCAGGAACACCAGCGACATCAACACGACCATCGCGACGAGCACACGCTCGATCACGCGGTAACGGCCCGTCCACAACAATGCGCCCGCGACGGCCGCGAAGACGAGCGCGATGATCCGCGGCTCGCCGCCCGCGACCCCGTTCCAGCCCAGAGACGCGCCCAGCAGATTGCCCGTCTCGTACGCAGCATTGCCGATCGCGACCGCCGAGATGACGAGTCCCACCGCAGCCACGCGGACGAGCCGCGTCCGGAATTGCGTCCGCACCGCCTCACCCAGCCCGGACCCCGTGACCAGACCGAGGCGCGCCGCCATCTCCTGCAGCACGACCGTCGCGATCGTCGAAAACGTCAGGGCCCAGAGCAACGTCGTGCCGAAGCCGGCGCCGGCGAGCGTCGCGGTCGTGACCGTGCCCGGGCCGATGAAGGCCGCAGCCACGATCGCGCCCGGACCCACGCTGCGGAGCAGGGAGCGGCGAGGCGTTCCGGCGGGCGGCGTGTTCAAGGAAGTTGCGCTCAGCCTTCTGTCGCTCGGCGGAACGGCAGCTCGACGACCGTGACCTCCGGGCCGTCCGGCTTACCGAGCCGCAAGCGTGCGGGAGGCGTGACTTCGCGGCGCACGTAACCGAGCGCGATCGTCTGGCCGAAGCGAGGCGAGATACACGCACTCGTGACCATGCCCACGAGTTTCGCGTCATCCGCGCGGTACAGCTCGGTGCCCTTCGCCGGCGCCGGCAACTCCTCGAGCAGCAGGCCGCGCAAATGCCGATTCACGTGACCGCGGTGCAGGATCCGGACGATGATTTCCTGTCCGGTGTAGCAGCCTTTCGTCTCGCTCAGCGCGCGTTCACGCAGATCGGCCTCGAGCGGGATGACCGTGTCATCGAGGTCCGCGCCCCAGGCGGGACGTCCCGCCTCGATCCGCAACACATCGAGCGTCGCGAGGCCCGCGGGTCGCGCGCCGGCCGCGAGTGCGGAGCGCCAGAGCCCGGGCACTGCCTCGACCGGCGCGATGATGTCGTAGCCGCCCGGATCGCCCGTGACGTACGACCGCACGATCAGCGCTTCGCCGGATGGCGTCGGCAGGGCGATGAATGCGTGCTCCGCCGCATCGTCACGTGGCGCATCGCCCAGCAGCGCCGCCACGATGTCGCGCGCCCGTGGCCCGATCAGGGACAGGGTGCCCACCGCGTCGCTCATGTCCTCGAACTTCGCGAACAGCGGCGGCACGAACTTGCGGAACGTTTCGAACGCGGCAGCGCGCGCCGCCGTGTCCAGCTCGAGCAGCAGCTCGCCGTCCCGCTTCAGTGCGCGCAAGTCCGCGATCATCTTGCCTTTCGCGGTCAGCATCGCGGCATAAACGCCCTGGCCTGCGGCCGCCCCGATCACATCGTTCGTGACCAGGCCCTGGACCATTTTCAGCGGGTCACGGCCGTGTGCCCGGACGCAACACCGGTCGCGTCTGTCGATGACGACGGCGTCGCGTCGGGCCGCGTCGTATTCCGCCGCGGGATCGCCGTAATGGCGGGGCACGCGCCGGCCGTCGCGATCGGCCCAGCGGACACCTGCGGCGTCGTGTTCGGCGTCGAGAAGGCCAGCGACCTGCGTCTCGCTCACTTGTTCAGCTCTCTGAGCATGATGCGCACGCGCTCCGCGTCGGGCGCGTGGGGTACGGCATCCAGATACCGGCGCAGGTCGGCGGCAGCTTCGGCTTCGCGGCCCACGCGCGCCAGCAGGAAGCCGCGATCGCGCATCTCGTCCGTGGCGTGGGGCCGCAACAAGAGAATCCGGTCGACGGCCTTGAGCGCGCGCTCGTCGTCGCGTGCGTTCTGGTAGATGCTCTTCAGGTTCGCGAGCAGTCGCGCCAGCATGTCCTTGCGGGTTGCCGGCCGCAGGAACATCGGCTGCAGTCGAACGGCGCCGCCGTACACACGGTCGAGCAGATCCTGCGCTTCATCCTCGAACCGGATCTCGCCACTCTGGAACGGATCGACGAGCAGCTTCACCGCGGCGCCATCGTAGCGCACGAGGAAATGGCCGGGGAAGTTCACGCCGGAGAGCGGAAGGTCGAGGCGCCAGCCGACCTCGAGGTAGATCACGCACAGCGACAACGGGATGCCGAGCCGGCGGTCCAGCACGTCGTTCAAGAACGAATTGCGCGGATCGTAGTAGGCCGCGGTGTTGCCGCGCAGGCCCTCTTCTTCGAACAGCACTCGCGACATCTCTTCGAGCACGACGGGGCCGGCGGTCTCATCGCCGAGCCGGTCCTTCACCCGCTCGGCCATCAGGTCCAGCCGCCGCAGGTACGGCTCCGGCACGAGCTGCGGATACTCTTCCGCCGCGATCAGCAGCGCGCCGAGCGCGAGATCGAGGTCAGGCTCCGGCCGCTCCACCAGGGCCGCCAGCCGGGACCGCGCCGACGGACTGGGCACCGTCATGGCGCCCTCGCCGACCGGAACAGATCGACCAGACGCGATCGATCGTCCTCCAGCTCACGCGTCATCCGATGCACGTCCGCCGTCGACGCCGCATTCGGAAGCGCGACCTCGACATCTCCGCCGCCTTCGTGCGGCAGATAGACGACCGAGACCCGGTAGCCCTGCACGCCCGTCCCCTTGCGCGCCACCAGGTTGACGATCCAGTGACCGCCCTCCAGCTCCATGTCGCTGGAGAGCCGGTTCTCGATCCAGGACTTGCCCTTCGCGAACTTGCTCATGCCACCCTTCGGCCCGGCCCGTTGCCGCGCTCCGCTCCGCCGCTCACTTTGCTTCGTCTCACGCCACCGGCCTCTTCGGAGATACTGCCATGCGCCGCTGGATTCCCGTCCTCCTCGCCACCCTCGCCGCCGCCTGCAACCAAGGTAGAAGTTCCGCGGACGCGGCGGCAACGCTGGCCGACGCCGATGTCCGTCGTATTTACACCGATATGGTCCAGGCCATGGGCGGCTTCGACGCGTGGGATCGCGCGCGTTATTTCGAGTTCACCTTCACCGTCGAGCGGGACGGCCAGCGTGGCCGCGGCTGGTCCCACCAGTGGGATCGCTGGAACGGCGACTACCGCCTGTCCGGAACGCGGAACGACGCCGACCTGGTCGTGCTCATGAACGTCAACAACCGCGAGGCGGGCGGGCAGGCCTGGGTCGACGGCCAGCCTGTCACCGGCGCGAGCCTCGATTCGCTGCTCACCTTCGCCTTCGGCCGCTGGACCAATGACTCCTACTGGCTGATCATGCCTTTCAAATGGACGGATCCCGGCGTGCAGGTGAGTTACCAGGGCATGAGCACCGACTCCGCCGGCCGCCAGTGGGAAATCGTGCACCTCCGCTTCGACAGCGTGGGCCTCACGCCCCAGAACGAATACGACGCCTGGATCGATCCCCAGTCGCACCTCATGGAGCGCTGGTCCCATTTCCGCACCGCCGACGCCGAACCCTCCGTCTACGACTGGTCGGACTGGCAGCAGTTCGGGCCCATCCGCCTCGCGACCCGGAAGCCGTCCCTCGGCGGGACCGCCGCCATCGTCTTCGAGAACGTACGTGTGGAGACGAGTGTCCCGAGCGGCGCCTTCGCCCCGCCCGGCTGAACGCCCGATCCCGAACCCGCCCCGGGCTGGGGCCCCCCGAGCCCCAGCCCCAGCCCGAGCCCCAGCCCTTACCGCTCCCCCCAATCTCCAGTACCTTCGACGGATCCCCCAAGACAGAGGTGTGTTTCTGAGCCCACTCAGCCAACCGATCGTCCTGATCGTCGATGACGACGCCGACCAGGTCGCGCTGCTGACGGCCCAGCTCGAGCGGACGCGGAAGTTCGTCACGAAGGGGTTCACGTCCGCTCTCAAGGCGCTGGACCACATCGCGGCGGAGCCGCCGGACGCCGTGGTGTGCGACCTGATGATGCCGGATCTGGACGGTGTCGAGCTGACCCGGCGGGTCCACGAGATGCACCCCTCGCTGCCGGTCATCATCGTCACGGCGAGCGGTCAGGAGGGCGACGCCGAGCGGGCCTTCGCGGCGGGAGCCGCGGACTTCGTGTCGAAGCCCGTCGAGACGGCCGGCCTCGTCACGCGGCTGCGCCGGGGCCTCGACGAGGTGCCCGCGCGCGAGATCCTGTCTACCCTCGTCAAGAAGCAGTTCGATCCGAACCCGATCATCGGCACGCATCCGCGGCTTCGCGAAGTCCGCCGCTTCATCGAGGGCGTCGCCGACGTACCACAAGTCACGGCCCTGCTGCTGGGTGAGTCGGGGACCGGAAAGAACCTCGTCGCACGGGCGATCCATACGGCCGGCTCACGCGCCAGCTTCCGCTTCGTCGAAGTCAATTGTGCTGCGCTGCCCGCCAACCTGCTCGAGGCGGAGCTGTTCGGTTACGAGAAAGGCGCGTTCACTGATGCGCGCCAGACGAAACGCGGCCTCGTCGAGGAAGCGGATGGCGGCACGTTGTTCCTCGACGAGATCGGCTCCATGCCGCTCGAGCTGCAGGCGAAGCTGCTCACGTTTCTCGAGTCGCGTCAGTTCCGCCGCATCGGCGCGACGCGCGAACGCAGCGTCAACCTGCGCGTCATCGCCGCCACGAACGCCGACCTCGCCAGGGCCGCCGCACGGGGCGACTTCCGCGAAGATCTCTACTACCGTCTGAACGTGGCGTCCATCGTGCTGCCGCCGCTGCGCAGCATCCGACAGGACATCCCGGAGCTGGCCCGTCATTTCGTCGTGCAGGCCGCACAATACTTCGGCAAGCCGGTGCCGGAGATCGAGCCGGCGAGTCTCGACCGACTGCAGCGTCACGATTGGCCCGGCAATGCACGCGAGCTGCGCAATGTGCTGGAGCGCGCCATGATCTTCTCGCGTGAGCCGATGCTCGTCGTCGATGAGCTCGCGCCTCCGGCAGCGTCTGCGAACGGCGATGTGGATCCGGACACACTCGCCGTGCCGCGCGGCCTCACACTCGACGACGTCGAACGCCTCTACATTCGCGCCACGCTCGACGAGCTCGAGGGCAACGTCCAGGCAACCGCCGACCGGCTAGGCGTCAGCCGCAAAGTGCTCTGGTCCCGTCGCAAGAAGCTCGGCCTGCTCCCCAATGACTGAACGACTCGCGCCGACCATCGCGGTCGTCGACGACGACGACGACTCCCTCATGCTCGCCGCCGCCGTGCTCACGGGCGCCGGCCTACGGGTCATCACCGACGATGGCGCACCCGGCGTCGCCGGCCGACTCGTCGATCCGATGCCGAGCCTGATCCTGCTCGACCTCCACCTCGAGGGGCGCACCGCCGAAAACGTGCTGGCCGAGCTCCGCCAGCAGGAACGCCTGCGTGGCGTTCCGATCCTCGGCTTCACCGCCGCCCTGCCGGGCGACCCTCTCCTGGAACGCGTCCAGCCCTACCTCGCCGGGCACGTCCGCAAGCCCATCGATCCCGGCGAGCTGTCCACCGCCATCGCGCACGCGCTCGGCCCCGATCGCACCACGTTGCCGCGCGCCGAACCGCCCGACCCCGCCATCGCCGATGCGCATCGCCGGTTCCGCGACGGCCTCTCCGCACGAATCGACCGCATCGAAGATGCCCTCGCCGACGCCGACACCGACCGGCTCGTCCACGAGATCCACCAGCTCCGCGGCGCCGCCGCCGGCTTCGGCTTCAACGACATCGCACAGGCCGCCGCCAGCGCCGAGACCGCGCTTCGCGCACGCATCGTCGACGCCGCCGCCGCCGTCGCTCGCCTCATCGCCGTCGCTCGCGCCTGGGATTGAATGCGAAGCGGGGGCGCCATTCCCTGGCGCCCCCGCTCTCGAGCATCTGCGGGGTCCTTCCCGCGATTCTCTCGTTACAACACGACCCACACGATATAGGTGACCCGGTCTCCCTCCCGGGCTTCACGGCTCAGTCGCTGGCGCGGGTCCGACTCGACTTCGTTCGACCGGTTCCCGTGCGGCTCGCCCGCCGCCGGCCGGATCCCGCCAACGACCCCCGGCACCCCATCGGGCGCCAGCCAACTTCTATCCCGAACGGGCGCAGGTCCGTGATACACCGCCCTCAGCAGCGGCAAGCCCCCTGCGGTCCCCAACTCCGACGATCCGGTCGAGGCCGGCCCGGCACTCCTTGCCTGGCCTTCCTCCCAACCGTGGACTGCCGCCAGAACTTCCACCGAGGCCGTCACCACGACCGTCACCCTCGGCGGCACCGTCTGCCCTCGCGCCTCGACCCCAGCGGCAAGGAACAGCCCGGCGAAAATTACCGCTCTGCGCAGCATGCCCGTCCTTCGTCGGAAGCTGCCCCGACTCCCTTGCCGTCACCTTAGGCGAGAGTCGGGCCAAACCGCGTAACGGGGGCCAATTATCGGTCCACCTTGCATTTGCTTGAATTCGGCGAGTCCGGACGATCTGTCGTTTTTTCGGACATTTACTGGCCGTGACGCGCGGCAGAACGTGCGAACTACCTGTGCATCAACGTCTTGACTCAATGTGTCCGGAAATTGGTCGAACGTCCGAAATCCGGACTGCGCGGTCTAGCGCAGTCGAACTAACCGCAGCGGCGGCAAGTCGATGGGCAGCTCGCCTTCGGCCGGGACGTCGAAGGCCAGTTCCGCGGGGTTGCTGCTCGCGCCGAGCGCGGCAAGCGAGGAGCCGGCGACACGAAGGGTGTAGCGCCCCGGGCGGAGGCGGGCG
>JBFJPA010000060.1:0-13736 GCA_041617355.1 Longimicrobiales bacterium | reverse complement strand
GCCCCAGCCGATCCAGGGTGCATCGGTCAACTCGCCGCGCTTCTGTTTTTCGATGACGGCGTTGATGGCGAGGCCGCCCTCGAAGCTGATCGGCTCGCCGCGGGAGCCCATGCGCGAGGGGGCGACGTAGCCGCCGTAGATCCGGCTGGAGTGAAACACCGCCTGGACCGACGGAAGCTCCTGCCGAATGCGGCGCGACAGCGTCGTGATGTTCGAGACCAGGTCGTGATAGTCGGCTTCTGGATGCGGCAGCGTGCGGCCGTGGTCCGTGAACTGGTTCGCGTTTTTCGCCCAGACCACACGCACCTGTTCCGGGCGGAACCCCGCCGAGCGCACAGCCGATTTGCAGTCGTCCCACAGGTCCTGCTGTGCGACCCAACGCTCGAGCGCGTTGCCGCCGCGCGCGCAGTTGACGAGCCCGATGGCCGGCGAGACCGACGCGTGATTGCGGTACAGCTCGATGAACCGGTCGAACTCGAGGCGTCCGTTGCTCATCGAGATCGCAACGATCACGATTCGGCCGTCCACGGGCGTAACGGTCGGCGTTCCGTTGTCCACGAGACCGCCGCGAAGTCCGTGATACGTGGTCGTCGCGTCGATCCGATCGAGGGCGACCGGTTCCGTCACTTCGCGGGGCGCCGTCGGTCCCGTGCTGTCCTCGCAGCCGAGCCCGCCGACCGCGATCAGGAGCGTGACCAGACCCGCGAGCCGGGCGGCGCTGGTGTATTCCGTATTCATGTTGCCTCTCTGGCGTCGGCGGAACCGGGGGATCCGCCTCGACTGACGGACGATGGCAGGGCGCACTTCGTTAGGTCCCCTCCTCGGTGGAGCAGCGGACGCGCGAGCGGAACCGACTGTCCCATCTCCGGATGTTTCTCCGATGTCTTGATGAAATGGTTGACACGAACGGCCTCCGGATCGAACGGTGAAACCGCTCCTCCTGCGCGTCGGTCCCTTGACGAAGGTCGGCCCATGACCACGGAAACCCGCCGCATTGTGGTGCTGGGCGCGGGACGCGTGGGCGGCACGATCGCACGTGACCTGGCCGCGGATGCCGCGTTCGATGTCGTGGCCGTCGACGCATCAGACGTCTCGCTGAGTCGGCTGGAAGGGGTTCCGCGGCTGGTCCGACAACGTGCCGATTTCGACCAATCCGGCATCCTCGATCCGCTCCTCGAGTCCGCGGACCTCGTCGTCTGCGCGGTACCGGGACCCATCGGGTTCCAGACGTTGCGGCGCGTACTCGAAGCGGGCCGTGATGTCGTCGACATCTCGTTCATGGAAGAAGACGTTTTCGAGCTGGACGAGCTGGCGCGGCGAAACGGCTGTACGGCCATCGTCGACTGCGGCATCGCCCCGGGTTGCAGCAATCTCATCCTCGGATGTGCCTCCGCCGATCTGGACGCGGTCGACCGCTTCTGGTGCGCGGTGGGCGGACTGCCGGTGATCCGGCGCTGGCCGTGGGAGTACAAGGCGCCGTTCTCACCGGTCGACGTGATCGCCGAGTACACCCGGCCGGCGCGCCTGCGCCGGGCCGGCAGCGACGTGGCGCTACCCGCGTTGTCCGATGTCGAGCTGGTCGATCTTCCGGGCGTCGGCACACTCGAAGCGTTCAACACGGATGGCCTTCGCACGCTGCTCCGCACGACACCCGTGCCCGACATGGTCGAGAAGACGCTTCGGTATCCGGGCCACGCCGAACGCATCCGCGTGCTGCGTGATGCCGGGTTCTTCGAGACCACGCCCATCGAGCTCGATGGACATTCGGTCCGTCCCGTCGATGTCGCGGCGCGGCTGCTGTTCGACGCGTGGCGCTACGACGGCGGCGAGGCGGACCTGACGGTGATGCGAGTGGTCGTGGACGGCAGCAAGCGCGGCCGGCCGGTCCGGCAGACCTTCGACCTGCTCGACCATTACGACGCCGAAAGCAGTACGTCGTCCATGGCCCGGACCACCGGCTATACCTGCGCCGCCGCCGTGCGCCTGCTCGCACGCGGCCTCTGGACCGAGCCCGGCATCACGCCGCCCGAGCTCCTCGGCCGCAGCCGAACCTGCTTCGATTTCATCATGCGCGAGCTGGCCGTGCGAAACGTGGTCTTCCGCCAAAGCATGGAGGCCTGAGGTCCGTTCCCGTGGTCCGTTCGCATGAACGTGCCCGTGCCCGCGACCCCTGACCCGCCCGTGCCCGTGACCCGTGCCCGGGACCCGTAAACGTGCCCATGCCCGCGCCCCGCACCCCGGCGGTGCCGTTGACTTCGCCACCCGATCGGCCCACTCTGGGTCAGTCCCCTTCACGCGATTCAGCCTGATTATCCGAGTCGGACCGCCGGTTTCGCGGCCCGAGAAGCGACCCGGGAGGACGCATGCGGGCACGGCTCTCTGCCGCCCTTGCCAGCTTCTTCGCTATTGTCGCCGTGCCGAGCGCGGAGGCGCAGAACCTGCCGCTCGCGCCGGAACGGGCGGCCGGCCAGACCGTGACGCCGGTGTTCGAGGGCTGGTACCGCAATGCGGACGGGTCGTACAGCCTGTCCTTCGGCTACTTCAACCGGAATACGGAGGAAGTGCTGGAGATCCCGGTCGGCCCGCACAACCGGATCGAGCCGGGCGGTCCCGACCGCGGCCAGCCGACGCGCTTCGAGGCGCGCCGCCACTGGGGCGTCTTCGCGGTGCGGGTACCGGCCGACTTCGGCGAGAACAAGGTCGTGTGGACGCTCGTCGTGCGCGGCCAGACATTCGCGATCCCCGGCAGTCTGAAGCGGGGCTGGCAGATCGATGCACTCGAAGGCGAGGCCGGCACGGGCAACACGCCGCCGCGGCTCCGTTTCGGTGCGAACGCTCCGGAGGGCGCCGGGCCCGGCGGCATCACGAGCGAGGTCCGCGCGGCCAAAGTCGGCGCGCCCTTACCGTTGATGGTCTGGGCCGACGATGACGGCAAAGCACGCAGCAGCGTCGCGAGCGGCGGACGTCCCAACGTTCCGGTCACGCTTCGCTGGTTCAAGCACCAGGGTCCGGGCAACGTGACGTTCGCCGACGAAACGCCGGCCGTCGATACGGCGACGAAGCAGGCGTCCACGACCGTCACGTTCGATGCGCCTGGCGACTACATCCTGCGCGTGCGGGCCAACGACGCGTCAGGCGTATCCAGCGCCGGTCACGCACAGTGCTGCTGGTCGAACGCGTTCGTGAAGGTTCGCGTCACTCGATAAGAGGAGGAAGGCGCATGACTCCGAGGAACCGTGGACGGCGCACGGCGGCCTGGGCGGCCGTGTTCGTGTTGCCGGTGACCGCCGGCCTCGCGTTGCGGCCCGCGACGCCGAGCCCCGCCGGCGCCGCTGACGTCACCTTCGCGAAGGACGTCGCTCCCATCCTCCAGGCGAAGTGCCAGGTCTGCCATCAGCCGAACTCGATCGCGCCCATGCCGCTGCGCACGTATGAGGAAGTGAAGCCCTTCGTGGCGCTCATCAAGCAGCGCATCGAGGCCCGCACCATGCCACCGTGGCACATCGACCGGCACATCGGCATCCAGGACTTCAAAAACGATCGCTCGCTGACGGACGCGGAAATCGAAACGATCGTGTCGTGGATCGACGCCGGCGCTCCGATGGGCAATCCGAAGGACATGCCGCCGCCACGCCTCGAGGCCGACCCGGCCGCCTGGCAGCTGGCCGACGAATTCGGTGAGCCGGACCTGATCGTGCGATCCGAACCGTACACGGTGCAGCCGCAGGGACAGGACAAGTGGTTCCGGCCGGTCGTCGAGACCGGATTGACGGAGCAGCGCTGGGTCCGCGCCATCGAGGTCAAGCCGTCCGTGCCGAACGGCCGCAAGGTGGTGCACCATGTGCTCGCTCTCCTCGAGCAGGACGAGCAGGGCGTGACCGGCCTGGCCAGTACCGCCGCGAACAGCGGCTCCCGCATGACCGCCGGTCTGTTCATGGAGTGGGCCGTCGGCAAGGTCGGCGAAGTCTTCCCCGAGGACGCCGGCAAGTTGATGCTGCCCGGCTCCCGAATCCGCTGGGAGGTCAACTACTACGCCATCGGCGAGAAGATCGAGGACGATGTCGTCGAGCTCGGCATCTGGTTCTATCCGAAAGACTACAAGCCACAGAACCGGACTATCCTCCGCATGTTCAACGCGGCACCCGGCTCGGAGCTCGACATCGCACCCGGCCAGGTCGCCATGACGCAGAACTTCTACGTCCTGCCGGCGCCGGCGCGCCTCGAGAATTTCCAGCCGCACATGCACATGCGCGGCAAGGCAATGTCGATGGAGGCGATCTATCCGGACGGCCGACGCGAGATGCTCAGCATGGTCAGCAACTTCCAGTGGCGCTGGCACGTCAACTACATCTACGCGGATGATGCCGCGCCGCTGCTGCCCAAGGGAACGACGCTCGTCTTCACTGCCTGGCACGACAACACGCCACAGAATCCGAACAACCCGGATCCCGAACAGTGGGTCGGCTGGGGCGATCGGACCGTCGATGAAATGGCGCACGCGTGGGTCGACGTGACGTATCTGGAGGAAGCGGACTACCAGCGCATGGTCGACACGCGCAAGCAGAAAGCCAAAGTCGCGGAATCCATGATTCATTGATGACGAAGCGGGGCGCCGGAGACCGGCGCCCCGCTTCGCTCCCTGCCCGCACACCCTTCCGTTTCGCCCCGCGGCAGCGCTGTTGAAATCCAGAGGCGAGCCACTCCACAAGGTCGAGTAGTCGAACTCCCCCTTCCGGCGTCGGCATCCTCCCGCTCGACTCGAACGCCGTGGCCGGGCATCGTTCGAGTGCTGAACTCCGTCGTTTCGCGGGAACGGCAATCATGCAATCACGCCGTGTTGTTGTGATCTCCCTGGCGATGCTGGCCCCAATGTTCGCGGCCTGCCGTGGCACCGGCCGCCTCGCCGAATACGACTTCCGCGGCCGCACCCTGGCTATGGCGTACGATGCGCCGCCCAATCCGGCCGTCCTGACCGGTCCGTATTTCCTCAGAGACTGGGACAACCCGGCGCGTCTGCTCGCGCGGCTGGGTGGCGTCATCGCACGTGAGGTCGAAGCGTCCCGGGTCCGGCCGCGACTGGACAGTGCCGTCGCGCGCGTGGACGTTTCGGGCCGGCTCGCACAACGCACACTCGATCGGGCCGCGCTGCACCTGCGCGCATTGCCCGCCGAGAGCACCGGCGACAGCGACTTCGTCATCGAAGTGATTGTGCGCGAGTACGGCATTGATGCCGAGGACTGGCACGCGGCCGCCCACTTCTTCATCGATGCGGATCTGTTCCTGATCGGCGGCAGGGACGGCGTTCAGATCTGGCGTACGCACATCCGCGAGCGTGACCGCATCACGCCCGCGATCTTCGGCTCGCCGACGGCGCGGGATGTGGTTACGGCCGTCACGTTCGCGAGTCTATCCGTCGATGAGATCGCGCGCGCGCTCGAGCGGCTCGCGGACTTTTCCGCGGATCGCATCACGGGCCGGCTCCGGGACGCGCTCGAGAAGGTGCAGCGCGCACGCTGAGTCTTACCCGCCATTCGCAAACAGCTCGGTCAGCGCCCTGCGCTGCTCAGTGCTGCCGATCGTGATCAGGGTCGCGCCGGTGGACAACTGCGTGCCAGGCCCGACGGTCGTCTCGAGTCGGCCGTTGTGCCGCATGGCGACCACGGTGAGGCCCGTCTTCGCGCCGATCGCGGTTTCGGCGAGGGTCCGGCCGTTCAAGCTGGCCGGCACATCGACGTGGAATGCTTCGATGCCCTCACCGAGCACGACGAGCTCGCTGTCGAGCAGAATCGACATCACGGAGTTCACGCCCAGTGTTGCGTAGCTCAGCACGAAGTCGGCGCCAGCGCGCAGCACGGCTTCGACGTTCCGGTCGTGTGTGATTCGTGAGACGAGCCGGACATCGGGTTTGAGGCGCCTGCAGTAGATGGCCAGGTAGGTGTTGGTCGCGTCGTCGTGGGTCGTGAGCAGGACGGAGGGCGCGTCGTCCAGGCCGGCACGCGACAGGATCTGCCGATCTGCCGCATCTCCGATGAAAACCTGGTCGGCCGCCTCGCCGATGCGCTCCTGCAGCGCGGGGTTCTTTTCGATCAGGTGCACGCCAATGCCCTGCCGACGCAGCGCGTGGCCGGCCGCGCGTCCGACCTTGCCGCCGCCCAGCACGAGCACAGGGTTCTCGTTCGTGTCGTAGATGACGAGCAGCTCGTCGAGTCGCGCAATCTGCTCGTCCTTGCCGACCAGGACCAGCACGCTCGAGTGGCTCAGCGTGTGATTGGCATGTACCGGCATCAGGCGACCGCGTTCCCAGACGCCGATGATGTTGATGCGCGCGTGCTCGCGCAGGCGGATCTGGCGAATCGTCTGCCCGCTCAGCGGCGTGTTGTGAACGGGCAGCTCGGCGACCAGCAGGTCGTGGAACCGGCCGATCACGTGGCAGCGCGCGTGTCCCGCGTTCACCCGATTCGCCAGCTGCTCGCCCAGCCTCTGCGCCAGCGGCAGCACGTGGGTCGAGCCGCTCAGCTGCAGCACGTCGATGGAGTCGACACTCGCGGCGATCGACACGATCGGCACGGTCGGCGCGATCTCCCGGGCCGTCAGCGTGATGCTCGTGTTGGTCGTGTCCTCCGCATTGGCGAAGAGCAGCCGCGCGTCTTGCAGGCGCAGCTTCTCATACGTGTCCACGGCATCCACTTCGCCCGTCACGACCGGAACGCCGTCGTCGAACAGGCGGCCGGCGGCGCTCGGGTCCGGCTCCACCACGAAGTGCGGGATATGATGGAGGCGCAGCCGCTCGAGCAAGCCGGGCGCAATCGAATCCCACCGGCAGATGACGACGTGGCCCGTCGTGCCCCGCGGCACGTCGCGCGGCGCACGCATCCGCACGCGCGCCTCCAGCCACGGCGCATAGAAGAAGCGAATGAAGACGAAGGGCAGCAGTACGAGGAGCAGGATGATGCCGGAGACCAGCACGACCACGCTGAAGACGCGGCCGATATCGCTCTGGAACGTGATGTCACCGAAACCCAGCGTGCTCATGACGACGAGCACCCAGTACAGCCCCGACAGCCAGGAGTGGTCCTGCTGCTCCACGGTGACCATCAGCACGTGGAAGATCACCGTGTACGCCAGGATGACGCCGCCCAGAAAGATGAGGTACTGGACCAGCGCCTTGATGTTGCGGCGGACCTGGCCTTCGCTCAGGAAGTAGGCGAGCTGGCTGACGACGAATTTCATGCGCTTTGCGAGACCGGTGTCGTTGGGCCGATTCGAGTCCAATGTAGGGCGGGCCCGGCATCCGCGTCAGCTTCGAGCCCGGGCCGTGGCGGACCCCATGGGTACGGGCGACTCCCGGAGTGCGAGACGCCCGGCGCTCCGGCCACGGTGGATCGTCGTCACCGATGACCCTGTACGCCACCGCCTGGAGTCCGTAGGATGGACCGCGGTTGGCCCGCGGCCGCCTGCTGGCCGTGCCCTCACCGGACCCGACGGCGACCGTCGCGACGTCCGTCGTCCTTCGTTTGGAACCGTCGATGAACCGATCCAGAGTCCCCGTCCTGGCCCTGCTCGCGACCGCGCTCGGCGGTCCCGTCGCGGCGCAGGTCACGGGCTCCATCGCCGCAACCGAATGGCGGAGTCACCACCGTGATCTCGCCGGCACCCGCTACTCGCCGCTGGATTGGATCGACGCCAGCAACGTGAACCGCCTCGCGGTGGCGTGGGAGTGGTCGTCCGAAACGCTGCTCGACGGTGAACGCGAGTTCCGCAACGCGAGCACACCGCTCATGATCGACGGCATGCTCTTTTTCACGGTGGGCCGGGAGCGTGTCGTCGTCGCGGCCGACGCAGAGACCGGTGAGACGAAGTGGAGCTGGCACCTCGACGAAGGCAACCGCAACCGTATCGCGCCACGCGCGAACTCCGGCCGAGGCGTCTCGTACTGGAGGGACGGCGACGACGAGCGCATCTTCGTCGTGACGCCGGGGTTCCGTCTGGTCGCACTGGATGTGCGTACGGGTCTCCCCGTGTCATCCTTCGGCGAAGGCGGCATCGTCGACCTGAAGCTGCAGCTCGGCGTCACACTCGACCCCGACTCCGCCGTCATTGGCTCATCTTCGCCGCCGCTCGTCTTCGAGGACATTCTCGTCATCGGCCCCGCGCTCGCCGTGGGTCTGCGTCCGCCCTCGCGCACGAACGTGCCGGGCCGTGTGCTCGCGCTCGATGCGCGCACCGGTGCCCTGCTCTGGCGGTTCAACACCGTGCCGGCCGAGGGAGAGTTCGGCGTCGAAACCTGGGAGGATGATTCGTGGCGGTTCACCGGCAATGCCGGGGCCTGGGCACCGTTGTCTCTCGATGCGGGCCGCGGCCTTCTCTATTTGCCGGTCGAGGCCGCGACCGGCGACTACTACGGAGGACACCGTCCCGGGGACAACCTGTTCTCGACCAGCCTGGTCTGCCTCGATGTACGGACGGGACGGCGAGTCTGGCACTACCAGATCGTGCGCCACGACATCTGGGATTACGACAACCCGACCACGCCGATCCTGGCCGACATCACCGTGGACGGGCAACCTGTCGACGCCGTCGTCCAGCTGACAAAGCAGTCGTTCGCATACGTCTTCGATCGCGTCAGCGGTCGGCCGGTCTGGCCCATCGAAGAGCGACCCGTGCCGCCGTCGGACGTGCCGGGCGAGCGCGCCAGCCCGACGCAGCCGTTCCCGGTGAAACCAGCGCCGTACGACCGCCAGGGCGTGTCCGTCGACGATCTCATCGACTTCACGCCCGAATTGCGCGCACAGGCGATCGACGCGATCAAGCCGTTCCGCCTCGGCCCGCTGTTCACGCCGGCATCGTTGCGCGATGCGCCGGATGGCACGCGCGGGACGCTGTCCTTGCCCGGCACGCTCGGTGGCACGAATTGGGAGGGCGGTGCGTTCGATCCGGAGACCGGCATGCTCTACGTCGGATCGTACACGAATCCGGCCGTGCTCGCGCTGGCACCGGACCCGCCGCGCTCGGACATGGCGTACGTCATGGTCGGCGGGCGCGTGCCCGACGTGCAGGGCCTGCCGCTGATCAAGCCGCCGTACAGCCGCATCACGGCGATCGATCTCAACACGGGCGAACACGCATGGATGGTCGCCGCCGGCGAGACGCCGGCCGAGATCCGTGACCATCGCGCCTTGCAGGGCATCGAGATCCCTCGCACGGGCAGCGAGGCACGGCCCGTGATGCTCGTCACGAAGACGCTGCTCTTCACGGGCGAGGGGCTCGGCGGCCAGCCGTTCGTGCGCGCACTCGACAAGCGGACGGGCCGGACGATCTGGCAGATGGAGCTCCCCGCGGCCGTCACGAGCCCGCCGATGAGCTACGCGATCGGCGAACGCCAGTACATCGCCTTCTGGATCGGTGATATCCGCGCGCAGGTGCGGTCACGCCTGGTGACGCTCGCATTGCCCGAGCGCTGACGTGACGGGTCAGCCCGGCGAGCGCGCGGCCAGAAGGAATCGATCGATCGCCTCGCTCACCGCATGCAATTGATCCGACCACAGGACGACGCGCGCGCCGGGGATCGTCTGCACCGTGATTCCTGGCGCGTTCAACACACCGCCCCAGCTTCGCCGCAGGAACGCGTCCATGTAGTGGTTACCGCCGTCCACGTACAGACCGTCGAGGCCAGGTACGAGCAGGAGCACGCGGGCACGCACCTCGGGTAGGACGAGCGTCGCGTCCTGTGCGGAGAATTCACACAGGTAGCGGACCCAGACGTGCAGCGGCGGCCGGGCCGCCTCCCGCCAGTGGCGCAACCCGAGGATCGGATTCGCCGCGTAGTCGCCCGGCAGGAAGTTGTTGTCGTCCCAGGTCTCGCGCGTGACCGTTCGGAACCAGTTCGGCGCGAGGGACGCATCGACGAAAGCGATGCGGCGGTCGAGCGGAATCTCGGCCGGCGCACCCGGCGCCGTGGACGTCATCCGCGCTGACCCGGCGAGCAGCACGACGGCGGACACCCGCTCGGGTTGTCGCTGCGCCAGCCGCAGCGCGACCTGCGTGCCGCCCAGCCAGTGGCCGACGACGACGACATCCCGTAAGTCCCGCTCGACGAGCAGCCGCTCGATCGCGTCCACCGCACCGTTCGTCCACGTCTGCTCGCCGAAACTCGTGCCTGGTGCCGGTGAGGGCGGCGCGGCCGTGCCGCCGAAGCCGGGCAGCGTTACGGCGTACATCGTGAACGTGGAGTCCCAGTGCTCGACTAGCGGGCTGTACAGGTCAGCGCCGAAGCCGAAACCGGGCACGAGGACCATGGGACGGGCACCAGACCCGACGATCGACACGGCGCCGAGCGTGCCGGGCAAAGCCGTTCGGTAGCCCGGTGGATCCGCCAGATTGTCCAGCGTCGAATCCTGGAGCATGACGCGGGCCGTCTGCTGCGCGGCTGCCGGCGCCTGCGGCAGGCCGGCCAGCACGATCAGTGTCATCGCAACTGCTGCAAGTCGTGGTATCAACGGTCAGCCGGTGGCGTGTCTGCGGCCGCCCCGGAACGGGACCGCCCCGCCTGCGACAATCGCAACTCGGGCCGCGGGGGGTAGAGGAGAATTCAGCCGGCTGCGGCCGGCGTGCAGCGAACGGCGGGTTTCGTGGGCCGACGGAGACGAGCGGCGTCAACGACCAGGCACGTCGTCCCGTCGCCAGTCGTTGGTGCGCAGGTCGGGCGTGTCGAGGACCCGGGCGAGCAGCGCGTCCAGCTCGGCCCGGTCGAAGTGTCGCCCGCGCAGTGTGACACCCGCGGGCCGGCGCAGTGCATCGATATCCTGCAGCGGATCGCCGTCGACGAGGAGCAGGTCGGCCACCTTGCCCACCTCGATGGTGCCGACGGAATCGGCGATGCCGAGGAACCTCGCGGCATCGCGCGTCGCGCGCTCGATGACGCGGGCCGGCGTTATGCCCAGGTCCCTGACGAACAGCTTCATCTCGTCGATGAGGCTGGAACCCGGGAAGATGTTGAGTACCGCGAGGTCCGATCCGGGCAGGATGAGCACGCCGGTTTCCTCCATCTCACGCAGGTTGCGCACGATGTTCGGTAGCACGGCACGCACGGCCACTCGGCGCGCGTCGGACGCCTCGAGCAGCTGTTCCCTCCAATCGAGGACGAGGAATCGCGACAGGTAGCGCCGGCGTGGCTCGATCTCGCCCAGGGAGTCCTCGATCACCGCCCGCAGCCGTTCGACCGGTGGCATGATGCTCTGCTCGAGCACCACCAGCGTCGGCACCATCGCGACGCCGGCCGCGGCGAAGCCCCGCCAGAGCTCCATCCGCTCTTCACGGCTGCGCGCGTCGAGTGTTGGATAGATGAAATGCTCGATCCCATCCTGGCCAGCCTGCAGCGCGGCATCCGGAGTGATCCCGGTCGGCAGATGGCCGACGAGCCGCAGGCCGTTTCGGTCGGCCGCGGCGTTCAACGCGCGATAGGTCGCGGAGTCCTGGACGGTTCGGATCTTCAGGAAGTCGAGCTCGAGCCCGGCCAGCGAATCGACGATCGCCGTGGCGCGCTCCGGTGACGCGACCGCAATGCGGGCCCGCTCAAACGGCTCGACGCGCTCCTCCGGCGGATCCCGCCGCATCCGCTCGATGTTCGACTGCGACTCGAGGTACGGACCCGCGATGAGCAGCCGGGGTCCGATGCGGCCTCCGCTACGGATCTCGCCGCGCCAGCGCAGCAGCTCGGCGTGCTCGCCACCCATGTCGCGCACGGTGGTGACACCGTTGACGACGAGCACGCCCAGCGCGGATGCGCGCGTTTTCGAGAGGTGCGCGTGCATCTCGATGAGGCCCGGCACCAGGACGCGGCCGCGTCCCTCGATGACGCGGGCGCCCGGTGGAATGTCGACATCGGCCGCGGGACCGACCGTGTGAATGCGTTCACCGCGCACGACCACGGTGGCACTTTCCATGACCGGCGCGCCGGTCGCCGGGAACACGCGCACGTTGCGGATTACCAACCATTCCGCGTCCTGTGCACGAAGCGGCCGCGCCGGCAACGTTGCCAGCGCGACCGCCATCGCGATCCCGACTTGCCTGGATCGAATCCGGATGCTGGCCGTCCTGCCCACGGCTTCACACCATGGACGGGACGGCATGCTGCTCAGCGCGCCGTGGCCAGGTCGCGGACCACACTGAGCAGCGAGCGCAACTTCACCGCATCCCCGGACGCGCCCGTTTCGCCGCCGATTTGTGTCGCCAGTCTCGATAACCGGTCCTGGCGCGACGAGCCCGATGCGCGCTCCGCGCTGGCCAGCTCGCTGCGCACGGACGCGATGCGATCGGCCGACAGGCCGCCCGACCGCTCGAGCTGGTCGACGTATGCGCGAGCGAGCGCGAACGTCGCCGGCCACGTGTACTTCGGCTGGCCCTGCGCGTTCTTGTACTCGAGACGGACCGTGTTCGATGCGTCGATCTCGTTCTGCGAAACGTGCCCGCTCGGGATCAGCTCGAAGACGTCCAGGCCACGCGCGATCTCCGAGCTGTAGATGGCGCCGTTGTACCAGTACACGGACCAGGAGCCGCCGTTGCCCATACGCTCGGCATTGACGGGACCGCGGTCGTGGAACGCGATCTCGACCGGGTTCGCGGGATCCGTCCAATCGAAGACCGAGATTCCGCCCTGATACCACGACTGCACCATGATGTCGCGGCCGGGAATCGGGATGAGCGAGCCGTTGTGCGCGACACAATTCTCCATCGACGTCTGCGGCGCCGGAATCTTGTAGTAGCTCTTGAAGCGCATCTGCCGATTCTCAATCGTGAAAATCGCGTTCGCGCCCCACTCCTTCGGATCGCTGGCTCGGCACTTCGGACCGCCACCACCACCCCATTCGTCGGTGAACAGGACCTTGGTTCCGTCATTGTTGAAGGTCGCGGAGTGCCAGTACGAGAAGTTCGAGTCGGCCACTGCCGCGATGCGTCGCGGGTTCACCGGGTCACTGATGTCGAGCAACAGGCCGTAACCTTCGCACGCGCCGCCCGCCAGTCCGATCTCCGGATAGACCGTGATGTCGTGGCACTGCGTCGGTCCCGGTCGAGGTCCTTCACCGCCGGCCGGGCCGGCGCCGATCATGCGCGCGATCATGTCCGGCAGCGCCTGACGGAGTGCGGCGCTGTCGGCTCCTGTCGGCGCGCCCGTGCCGCCCCGTGCCTTGACGATGCTGTCCAGCATCGGCCGCGTCATCTGCGGCGGCAGCACCGCGGCCTGACCCATGATCTCGATGACGAACTCGCCGCGTGCGCGGGCGCGCTCGATCTGTGCGCGGTCTTCCGGCGCCAGTCCGTGTGTCGGCGGCGCGACGAGGTCGTTGAAGATGCGCGGCGAGCTGACGATCGCGGCCGCTGCCGGATTCGCGAGCGGCACGCGGATCACCTCGATGCGGAACAGCGCGGAGTTCGGATCTTCACTCGGAGAAAGAGCCGAGCAGCCCGGCAGCTCCTCGGCCGGACGCACCGGTGCGGAGCCGGACACGTAAATGTACACGTTGGCCGCATCGCCCGGGTGCGCGAGCACAGTGTGCGTGTGCGAGCCGCGGCACGTCTGCACGTTGCCGATGTACACTGGATTGCGAATGTCGCTGATGTCGAAGATGCGGATGCCGCGCAGCCGGTGGTGACTCACGGCCTCGCGCACGCCCTCCGTTCCACAATCCAGCCGGCCGCCCAGGCCTTCACCCGAGACGAACAACAGGTTGCGATACACG